>DASVUW010000440.1:0-4484 GCA_036386845.1 Allosphingosinicella sp.
TGGTGACGAGGTTTAAGGCGCTGCTCGAACGACAGGACTATGCCTTCTTGCGTCACTCGGCTGCCGGCGCGGGAAGGGACACCGGACCGTTTCTCGCCCGCTTGCTAGGCCTCGCCGAGCGCCAGGTGAATCACGCTAAGGCTTTTCAGATCGTCATTCTCGACATGAATGCCGTCGAAGACGAGGTCGTAGAGCTAGTGAGCGCCGTAGTCGCGCGCATGGTCTTCCGGCTACTCAGGCAAGCTGATCCCCGTAACCGGTTTCCTGTCCACCTCCTGCTAGAGGAGGCGCACCGCTACATATCCGCGACGCCATCGCGCTACGCTCTCGACGCCGGCCGGGTCTTTGAGCGCGTCGCTAAAGAAGGTCGCAAATATGGGTTGTTCCTGCTCGTCGCTTCGCAGCGACCGATAGAACTGTCCAAGACTGTCCTTTCCCAGTGTTCGAACTTCATAGTGCACCGTATCCAAAACCCCGACGACCTATCGCAGATTAGGCAGATGTCGCCCTCGATATCCGAAGGTGTGCTCCGGCGGCTCCCCACTCTGCCGAAGCAGCATGCACTTGTTTTTGGGAATGCGGTCAACTTGCCGACGACCTTTAAGGTCAGAAGTGCCGCGCCGCTGCCCGCGAGTGATGATGCAAAGATCGTGGACCTGTGGTTCCACGAAGCGGGGCGGACGGCTGGCATCAAGCTAAAGGCGGATCCCGCAGAACTAATCGATCAAAACGAGGCATTCGGCACCTGACAGGTGATGGCCGCTGGGGACACGCACCTGATACGCGAGAGTCTCTGTCAGGAATTCTAGCGGTAAGCGTCATTGCTCAAACAGCGTCGAAGGCGAAACCCCGAGCCCGCGCGCCAGCTTGAACAGCGTCTTCACGCCGACGTTGCTCTCGCCGCGCTCGATTCGGCCGATATAGTTGGGGTGGAGGCCGGCGCGGTCGGCCAGTTCCTCCTGGGTAAGGTCGAGCGCTTCGCGCAGGAGGCGCGCCTCGCGGCCCAGGGCCAGCAGGTCGGGATCGTCCTTCGCGGTGGGGAGCGTTGTCCTTCGAGACGCCGGTTCGGCTAGCTCAGGATGAGCGGATGTTTCGGCAGGGGAACTCGAAATTCACACTGATCGTGTGTGGAGCTTCTCGGCTGCCGGTAATAGCCACGACCCGTATGCCAGGCGTCATTCGGAGCCGATCGTTCGATGGAGGTCGAGGAGAAGTGGCAGCGGGCCCTCGCCCGCCTCCGGGCCGCCGAGGCGGAAGTTCGGGCGGTGGCGCGGCTGACGGCGGGCGGGACGGTGGAGGAAGAGGAGACCCTTCAGGAGGTGTATGACGCTCGGCTCGGGGAGCATTCGGAGGCGCTTCGGCGGCTGATGAAGGTTCGGGCGCCGGACCTCGAGGCGCTGGCGGTGAAGATCGAGCTGGCTATCGATGAGGAGGTGGGGAGCCTCACCGGGGGGGAGGCGTGCCTGGCGGCGCTGAAGCGGGACGTTCGGCGGCTGATGAAGTGAGGGCAGGGTAGGAAGAGCCGAGGCCGGAAGATCGCGCGCGAGCCTGTTCAGTCCTGCGCCAGTTACCCCTCCACCGCCAAAATTGCCGGTCCCCCTCCCCATTTGGCAATGGGGAGGAAAGAAAATCTCAAGCCGGCGCTGCTACAGCGCCCTCCCATGTCCCGCCTCAAGCCCTGGTGGCCGCTCGCTCTGGCCTTCCTCGTCACGCTCGCGCTCGAGCTGGGGCTGGTGGAGCGCAAGCATTCGATCTTCGCCGGGGGCTTCGGCCAGTCGAAGGTGATCGATCGGACGGGGGAATGGCTGGTCTTCGCTCCCGGGCTGATCGTCACCCACTGCGCGCTGATCCTCGCCGGCTTCCTGGTGCTTCGCGCCCTTCACCGCAAGCGGCCCGGGAGCGCGGTCTTCATCCTCAACTTCCTGTTCCTGACGGTCGGGATATTCTCCGCGCTGCTGATCGCCAAGTTCCAGGCTTTGGCCTATTTCAGCGACGCGATGGGCTTCGAGCTGGTCCGAAGCCTCGGCGGCGGAAGCCTGTTCGACGCGGCGCTCTACGTGCTGGACGAGGCGACCTTGCTCGGGCTCGCCGCGGTCGGGGCGGCGGCGGCTTATTATGTCTGCTACCGGCTGGTGAAACGCTGGCTGCCCAAGTGGCGAAGCGGGCCGGACCCGCTGCGCTGGAGGCACCTCGCCGTCCTTCTCGTCCTCGCCGTGCCGCTGGCGCTTGCGGCGGGGCGGCAGCCCGATGCGCGCTACGGCCTGGCGCGATTCACCGCCTTCGGAGCGGTCAACCTGGGCCTCCAGTCGCTGACCGATTTCGACCGGGACGGCTATAGCTGGTTCACCGCACAGCGCGATCCTCATCCCTTCGACCCCGCCCGGCATCCGCTGGCGCTCGACGTGCCGGGCAACGGCGTGGACGAGGACGGGTTCGGCGGCGACTTCCGGCTCGGAGGCGCTCCGGAACCGGCGCCCGCCCTGAAGCTTCCCGCCGACCCGAAGCATCTGGTCGTGATCGTCCTCGAAAGCGTTCGGGGCGATTCGATCGGGAAGCGGGTGGCGGGGCGGCTCGTCGCTCCCAACCTCGCCGCTCTGGCCCGGCAGGGGACGTGGGTAAGGGAAGCTTACAGCCATGTCGGCTTCACCACCCAGTCGGGGATCAGCATCTTCGGCGGCGCGCTCATCCCCAAGCCCGGCGGCCCGTCGCTGTTCCGGGATCTCAAGGGCGCCGGCTACAGGATCGGGGTGATTTCCGCGTCGGCGGAAAATTTCGGCGGCATTTCCGCAACCGTGGGAATGCAGGCCAGCGCGGATTTCTTCGTCGACGCCGAAGTCCTCAAGGCGGAGCGGGTTCATGAATCCGCGGTGCTCGGCTCGCTCGCCCTGGACGGACGCACGGTCCTGCGCGAGCTCGACCGCAATCTGCGCTCCCCGGCGGACTGGAGCCGGCCGACCTTCCTCTACCTGAACTTCCAGGAGGCGCACTTCCCCTACAGCCACAAGGACATGCCGCGCTTCCTTCCCGGGCCGCTGGCGAAGAGGAGCGAGATCAAGGCGTCGAACCGGGAGAGGGTCGAGCGGACGTACTGGAACGCCGTCGCCTATTCCGATTGGCTGGTCGGACAGGTGGTGCGCCGGCTGAAGGCGCAGGGCGTGTACGAGAGGACCCTGATCATGATCACCGGCGACCATGGCGAGGCCTTGTTCGAAGAGGGGTTCCTCGGGCACGGCCACGTCATCGACCGGGCGCAGACCCACGTGCCCTTCATCCTCAGCGATCCGGCCGTACGGGTGGCCGGGCCGATCGGGCTCGCCGATTATCGGGGGATCGTGCTTCGGGCGCTTTCCGGCGAGCCGGCGGGCCCGGCCAAGGCGGCCGTCTTCCAATATATCGGAACGCTCGACCGGCCGGGATCGATCGGGATCGTCGAGGCTGGAGGGGTGTGGACGACGCTCAACCTCGACACGGAGGAATTGTGGTTCAGCGACTCGGGTCGGCGGGTGCGGTACCGGGGGCTGAAGGAGGGCTCTGCGGAAAAGGCGCGCGCGGACCGCCTCGTAAACGAATGGGCCCGGCAGAGGTGGCTGGCCCGACCTTAATTGGTGCCAGGCACCAATTTCTAAGTCGTTGTTTTTCCTGGTGCTGGCGAGGCGAGAAATTGGTGCCTGGCATCAATTAAACCGCCGTGCGGCCATATTCCTGGTGGTTGAAGGGATGGCTGATCGAAAGGCCGCCGTCGACGACCAAAGCATGCCCATTGACGTAGCTGGCTTCGTCCGAGGCGAGGAACAGGGCGGCGTTGGCGATCTCGTCGGGGATTCCGCCGCGCTTCAGCGGGTTCAGATGGCCGATCCGGTCTTCCTTGCCCTTGGCGCGCGCCCATTCGTAGACCATCCGGGTCATGCCCGTCTCGATGAGGCCGGGGCAGATGGCGTTGACCCGGATGTTCGCTCCGGCGAGCTGGGTCGCGGCGACCTGGACGAGGTTGATCACCCCGGCCTTGGAGGCCGAATAAGCGGGGCCGCCCGCGCCGGCGCGAAGGCCCGCGACGCTTGCGGTGCAGACGATCGAGCCTCGGCCATTCTCCTTCATCGCGCGGGCGCCGTGCTTGACGGCGAGGGAGGGGCCGATCAGGTTGACTCGCAATATCTCCTGCCAGTCGGCGACCTCCTGCTCGAAGAGCGAGGCGAGCCCGCCGGAGACGCCGGCATTGGCGAAGAAGATGTCGAGCCTGCCATGATATTGGAGCGCGGCCTGGACGAGGTCCTGGACGTCGTCCTCGCTTCCGGCGTCGGCTTCGATGCCGATCGCGGCCTCGCCGATCTCGGCGGCGGTCTCGTCCTGGCCCTTCAAGTCGGCGCAGATCACCCTGGCGCCCTCGGCGGCGAAGCGGATCGCGCTCGCGCGGCCGATGCCGGAGCCGGCGCCGGTGACGATGGCGGTCTTTCCCTCGAGTCTCATATCCCTGCTCCGATCGTGCT
>DASVUW010000441.1:0-2281 GCA_036386845.1 Allosphingosinicella sp.
CATATTCGATGGCGGTGCCGCCCCCGCGGTCGCGCAAGATATTGCGGAAAAGACGCATCACTCCCTCCTGTCGACAGCCCGGAATGAGCGGAAATTGCTAAGGCCGGGTTAAATCGCCCCCCGGAACCGTGCGCGAGGGGCGGGGTTTGAGGTCGATGACTCGCTTGCCCCCGCGATCCCCCTATCGTGCAGATCCCGCAATCCTGGAGCTCGGCGACGCCTTCTACGACCCGGTAGAGCCGGCCGACTTTCCGGAGACCATCCTGCGTTTCCGGAACGACCGCTGGTCCTCCGCGGTCGGACTAGCCGAACTGACCGACGAGCAATGGCTTCGCCATTTCGGCCGCTTCGAGCCCTTGCCCGCCAACCTCCCCCAGCCGCTCGCGCTACGCTATCACGGCCACCAGTTCCGGTCGTACAACCCGGACATCGGAGACGGCCGCGGCTTCCTCTTCGCCCAGCTGAGGGACGCAGACGGCAGGCTGCTCGACCTCGGCACCAAGGGTTCGGGCCAGACTCCCTACAGCCGCTTCGGCGACGGCCGGCTGACCCTGAAGGGCGGCGTCCGCGAGGTGCTCGCGACCGAGATGCTGGAGGCCCTGGGGGTTGACACGTCGAAGACCTTCTCGCTGATCGAGACCGGCGAGGCCCTGGACCGGAACGACGAGCCGTCCCCCACCCGCTCAGCGGTGCTGGTGCGGCTCCAGCACAGCCACATCCGGATCGGCACCTTCCAGCGGCTCGCTTATTTCCGGGATTCGGAGAATCTGACGAAGCTTACGGGCTATTGCCTGCGTCATTATTATGGGGACGAGCCCGGCGCCGACGCTCCGGGCCGGCTCCTCGCCCACGTGGCTCGGGAGGCCGCCCGGCTGGCCGCCTCCTATATCGCCGCCGGCTTCGTCCACGGCGTCCTCAACACCGACAATATCGCGATTACGGCGCAGAGCTTCGATTACGGGCCGTGGAGGTTCACGCCTTATTGGGATGGGCATTTCACCGCCGCCTATTTCGACCATGCCGGCCTTTATTCGTTCGGCCGCCAGCCGGAAGCGATCCACTGGGACGTCCTCCAGCTCGCCGCCTCGCTTCGCGCAATCGCCGAGGTCGATGAGCTGAATGCCGCGCTCGACGCCTTCCCGCCCGAGTTCCAGAGGCAGCTTGTCGAGGCGATCTTCGGCCGGCTCGGAATCCGCGCCCGGGACCCGGAGAGCGACTCCAGGCTGCTTGTCGCGATCGAGACCGCGCTCGCGGCGAAGACCGTGACCCTCGACCGCTTCTTCTTCGACTGGCGCGGCGGCCGGCGGCGGGGCCCCTCCCCCGCCGACAATGTGTATGAAAGTGACGCTTTCGCCGATTTTCGCCACTCCATCGCACTTTACGAAGACGTGGAGAGAGCGCTCGACCATCCTTACTGGTCCGGCGAGGCGCCCTGCTCGATGCATATCGACGAGGTCGAGTCGATCTGGAGCCGGATCGACGAGTCGGACGACTGGACCCTGTTCGACGACAAGATCGACTCGATCCGGCGGATGGGCGAGGCCATTCGGCCCGGCGCTTGACCGCCGCAGCCAAAAATGGTGGGTCAGCCGCCATGGGGACCTTGAGCTCGATCGAACCGGCCACCGGCGCGCATCTGTGGACGGGCGAAACCGGCGACGTCGAGGCCGAGGTCGCCCGCGCGCGCTCCGCCTGGGCGGGCTGGGCGGCGAAGCCGCTGGCGGTCAGGATCGAGACCCTTCGGCGCTTCGCCAACGTCGTCCGGGGGCACAAGGAGGCGCTGGCCGACCTCATCGCCCGCGAAACCGGCAAGCCGCTCTGGGAGACGGCGACCGAGGTCGACGCGGTCGTGGGCAAGGTCGACATCTCGGTCTCGGCCTATTCGGAGCGGACGTCGCAGCGCCGGCTGGAAGGGGCGCTCCGGGCCCGGGTCGCCGTCCGCCACAAGCCGCACGGCGTGCTCGCCGTCCTGGGCCCGTACAATTTCCCGGCCCACCTCCCCAACGGGCATATCGTCCCCGCCTTGCTCGCGGGCAATGCGGTGGTGTTCAAGCCTTCGGAGAAGACGCCGGCGGTCGGCGAGATGCTGGTCCGGCTCTACCATGAGGCGGGAGTCCCGGAGGACGTCGTGCGCTGCGTCCAGGGCGCCGTCGACGTCGGCAAGGCGCTTGCCGCCAATCCGGGGCTCGACGGGCTGCTCTTCACCGGCTCCTCGCGCGCGGGGCTGGCGCTCCACCGCCTGTTCGCAGACGCGCCGCACAAGATCCTGGCGCTGGAAATG
>DASVUW010000442.1:0-7908 GCA_036386845.1 Allosphingosinicella sp.
CCTTCGGTGGTCTCGTCGGGATTGTGGAGTCGGGTGCCGGGGGCGGTGGCGCCGAGCTCCTTGAAGGCGCTCTCCATGTCGGCGAAGGAGAGAGCCGCCTCCATTCCCGCGCGTCCGGGGCCGTAGAGCGCCTCCATGATCCGGTTCTCGAAATAGGAGGTGAAGCCCTCGTTCAGCCAGCTGTCGGGCCAGACCGCGTTGGTGACGAGATTGCCAGACCAGCTGTGCGCAAGCTCGTGAGCGACCAGTCCGACGAGGCTCCGGTCGCCCGCGAGGAAGGTCGGAGTAAGGAAGGTGAGGGTCGGATTCTCCATTCCGCCGTAGGGAAAGGCCGGCGGAAGGACGATCATGTCGTAGCGGCCCCAGCGATAGGGGCCGTAGAGCTTCTCGGCCGCGTCGATCATCTTCTCGGTGTCGACCAGCTCGGCGGCGGCGGCTTTGATCGTGGCCGGCTCCGCATAGACCCCGCTGCGCGGCCCGAGCGACTGGAAGGCGATGTCGCCGGCGGCGATCGCGATCAGATAGGGGGCGACCGGCTTGTCCATCCGGAATCGGAAGGCGCGGCCGCCGCCTTCGGCCGGCTCGCCCTCGGCAGTCAGCCGCTCGCCGCTCATCACGGCCCGCAAGGGCTCGGGGACGACGATCCGGGCTTCCCAGGTCTGGCGGATTCCGGGGCTGTCCTGGGTCGGGATCCAGCTCCGGTTGAGGATCGCCTGCCCTTGGCTGAACAGGAAGGGATGCTTCTTGCCCGCCGTCTGCTCGGCGGTCAGCCATTGCAGGGCTTCGGCGTCCGGGGCGCTGACATAGGCGATCCGGATCCGATCGGCTCCGCCATGCTCGACGGTAAGCGGCGCTCCGAGATTCGGATCGGCCTTGCCCAGGGCGAAGCGGAGCGGCTTGCCGTCCCCGTCGGTGACGGACTTTACCTCCAGCCCCTTGCTGTCGAGCACGATCGCCTTGGAGCCCGGCTTCGACTGGACGTCGAGGGTCGCGGTGCCGGCGATCCGCTTCGCCGCGAAATCGGCCTTGAGGTCGAGCGCCACATGGGTCACCCGCGCTTCGAGCGGGCGCGCATAGCTTTGCGGATCCCTGGCGTCGGCCGAATCGAGGATCGGGGCCACCTGCCGCTCGCCCGCCGCGGCTTCCTTGCGATCGGGCGCACCCTGGTCCGCGGCGGGGGAGCAGGCGAGTAAGGCGAGGCAGATGAAGGGCAACGAGCGCAAGGCGCGACTCCTATCTTCGAATGGGACCGTCCGGCTCCTTCACCAGCCCGATGCCGATGTCCACTATCGCCTCAGTCGCAATGCCGATGGCGAGGCCGGCGCCGACGTCCGTGGGGTAGTGCGCGCAACGCGGGATCTGGGCGAGCGCCAGCGCGCTCCCGGCAGCATAGGCCGGCGCGGCATATTCCGGATAGTCCCGAGCGAAGGCCCAGGCGACGGCGGCCGCGCCGGCGCTGTGGCCGGAGGGGAAGCTGGTCTCCTCCTTGGAATCGTCGCGGCCCGGCTTGGGCACATGATCCTTGCCCTTTTCGCCCTTGGACCTGGGCCGGGTGCGGTCGACCCGCTCCTTGACGAAGTCCTTGGCGAGGGTGGCGAGGGTATGGGCGACCAGCATCCTTATTCCGGCGCGGGCGAGCCGGCGGTCGCCTCCGGCCAGCCCGGCCGCGATCACGGCTGCGCAAAGGGTGCGGAGCGGCGGCTGGTCGCCGAGCGAGGCGAAGCGGCCGAGCGCCTCCATCGCCGGCGAGCCCTGATACGGGAGGGCCGCCTCCGCGACGGCCTCGTCGGCCGCGAGAACGGCCTTGCTCGCCTTGCCCCTAGCCACGGCCGAAGACCGAGCTGTCGAAGCGGGCGAGAAGGTCGCTCGGGCCGTCGTAAAGCTCGCAGGCGCCGGCCTCGATGAGAGCTTCGCCGGGAAAGCCGCCGGAGCGGAAGCCGACGGTCCTGAGACCGAGCTTCGCCGCCGCCTCGGCATCCCACGGCGTGTCGCCGACCACCGCCACTTCTTCGGCTCCGAGCGGCGCCACCCGGCCGAGCGCGGCGGCGAAGATGTCCGGGCAGGGCTTCGACTTCTCGACGTCGTCCTTCGAGGTCGTCGCGCTCACGAGGTCGGCGCAGGCGATGAGGCTGAGGTGATAATCCACCTCCTCCGAATGGGAGGAAGAGGCGAGGACGATCCTGATGCCGTCCCCGGCCAGCCGCTCGAACAGGTCGCGCACGCCGGGAAAGGGCGTCGCGCGGGGCAGATAGTCCCGCTTGAACAATTCGCCGCGGAACGCCTCCATCTCCTCGCGACGCCTCTCATCGAGGTCCGGGAAGAGCGCCGGGATGAGGTTGTCGCCCCCCTTCCCTATCTGCCAGCGTATCTCCTCGATCGGCTTGTCGAGGCCGAAGTTCAGGAACGCCTCGCGCCACGCGGCGGCATGGAGGTCGTTGGTGTCGACGAGGGTCCCGTCGACGTCGAACAGGACGGCGCGCGGGGCGCGGCCGGGGCAGTCGGAAGTTCTGTTTGCGACGGTCATCCCGCCCCAACGCGGGGAGAGGCGGCGGTTTCCGTCAGCCCGCGTCCGCGGCCCGAAAGCTGAGCAGCGGCCCGCCGGACCACAGACCTTCCACAAGGGGATAATGGCCGATGAAGCCCTCCATCCCGGCCGAGAAGCTCAGCCGCCACGGGCTGCCGTCCTCGAGGCGAAGCACCAGCTCGAGCATGGGCGCCTCCGCGGAGGGACGAAATCTGGTATCTGGTTTGCGCATTCGAGCACCATGGCAGCGACGCGTTCATAAATGGTTGAAGCGCCGGTAACCCTGCGAACCCGCGCTGTGTCATCCTGCTACGGCCCCGACCCGAAGATCGGATTGGAAGCGGGGGGAGGTTCCCTGGCAGCGCAACTGTGGTAAAAGCTTTGGAAACCAAGTGGGCCGCGGGGGTGCGGCAAGGGGAGCTGGGCGAATGCTGGCAATGTCGATGAACGACGAAAGGCGCGTGGCGGAGGCATTGTCGCCCCCGGTGGCGTGGCCGACCCTGCGTCTGGCCATATTGCTGCCTCTCGCCCAGGGAGGCCTGATTGCAGGCGCCCTGACCGGGCTGCTGCCCTATTGGCTGGTGGTACTTCCGCTCGCCTATATCCACTTCGCTTATTACACCTTGGTCCACGAGAGCATCCACGGCAACGTGGTCCGGGGCACCCGCCACGCATGGGTCCACCAACTGCTCGGCTGGTGGGGTGCGCTCAACATGATGACCAGCTATCCGGCGCTCCGCCGGATCCACCTCCTCCATCATCAGCACACCAACACCGACGACGATCCCGACTACAATTTGTGTCACGGTCCGCTGTGGAAGAGCGTCGGGCGAGTGGTCTTCCTTCGCGCCTTGCTGCTGCTGCCGCTGCCCATCGTTCGGCTGGTGCCGGCAGCCAGCTACACGATCAAGCAGGCTCGGCTCACGTCGGACGAGATGAAGGTCCATGCGATCACCGTCACCGCGCTTCAGCTCGCCTTCTGGGTGGCGGTCGCGCTCGGCCATGCGACGATCGCGGTTCTGCTCTACTGGCTGCCGATGATGATGGGGCTCGTGCTCCTCAACATCTTTTTCCAGTGGCTGCCGCACGTGCCGTTCGACAAGACCGACCGCTATAACAAGGCGAGAGTCTACTGGCCGGTGGCGCACAAGATCCTGCTTGGGCAGAATCTGCATCTCGGCCACCATCTGTGGCCGTCCGTCCCCTTCTATAATTATCGACCTCTCAACGACCGCCTGAAACCGCAATTCGAAAGCGCGCGGGGCTATGGCGGCGGTGCGGGAGAGGACGGTCAGCCGCTTCGGGCGCAGCCCACCGGCTGATATTCAAGAAGCGGTTTGCCGGAACTAAGGCCCGGCAACTTCGGATAAGGCCCGATGAAGCGCTCCATGCCGGACGACATGACGAGTTCCCACCCGGCGCCGTCGGCGGTTCGCAGTTTCAGACGGAGCTTTCGGGGCTGCTGTACAGGCAGCCGACGCTCGGCACGCATAGGATGGAACATGCGCCTTAAACCTCTGGAGATACAGGCAAGTTCCCTGTTTATGGCGCGTCACAACGCCCTTAATCCAAGATAAAGACTTTCCAGCGATAAAGCCCCGTGCGTAGGGGAGGCTAGTGGCCAGCATCGTTGCTAAGCTGCGGGATATCGCGAAGATCGACCGCTCGGTTGCCGACGAAGTGCGCCGATCTCTGGTCGAGACCCTGTTCGCGTCGCCGACGTCGCTCGGCGCCGGCGCCGTCGCCGGCGCGGCCTGCAGCACCGCCATCGCCTTGTCGAGCAGCGACCCCTGGCTCACCGCCATGGCGGTGGCGATCGGCCTGACGGGAGCGCTTCGAGTCTGCCACGCCGTCTTCTTCCACAGGGTTCGAGCGGAAGACCCGTTGGGCAGCGCCCGCTCCGAGACGATCTACGAACTTGGCGCCTGGACCTATGCCGCTTTGCTCGGCGCCATGGCCCTGCTCACCCTGACCCGCTCCGACAACGCGCTCTACCATTTGCTCGCCGCGGTTCTGACGACGGGCTATGCCGCCGGAATCTGCGGACGCAATGCTGGCCGGCCGGTGATCGCCATAGGCCAGCTCGCGCTCGCCTCGGCGCCCATGTCGATCGGACTTTTCCTCAGCGGCGACCCGGTCCGATGGGTCCTGGGCGGAGTCAATTGCGCCTTCATAATCGGGATGGTCGACATCACTCTCCAGACCTATTCGGCGATCCTGAAGGCCATGTCCGCGACCCGCGAGCAGCGGGTCCTCACCGACCGTTTCGAAAAACTGGCGCGGTTCGACGCGATGACCGGCCTCGAAAATCGCGGATCGTTCCAGGAGCGCCTCCAATTCGAGCTTTCGGCCCTTCAGGCCGGAGCGACGGGCGAGCTTGCCGTGCTTTGGGTGGATCTCGACCGCTTCAAGGAGATCAACGACTCCCTCGGCCATCCGACCGGCGACGGGGTGCTCTGCACCGTCGCCCGCCAGCTCTCCTCGATCGTCGAAGGCCGCGGCACCGTCGCCCGCTTCGGAGGCGACGAGTTCGTGCTGCTCGTGCGCGGGAACAAGCCCTATTTCGCCGAGGAGCTGGCTCGCGAAGTCATGCGCGGCCTGTCCGTCCCGATGACGGTGGAAGGCGCGTCGCTGCAGGTCACCGGATCGATCGGAGCGGTAGTGGCGCCCGGCCACGGCATCGAGGCCGACACGCTGCTCCAGCGCGCCGACATGGCGCTCTACCACGCCAAGGCGAACGGCCGGAACGACTTTTGCCTGTTCGAGACGAAGATGCAGGAGGAGTTCCAGAAGAAGCGCCGGCTCGAGGGCGCGCTCAAGGACGCGATCGAGAAAGGCGAGCTTGAAGTCTATTACCAGCCCATCGTCGATCTCAAGACGAAGAAGGTCACCTGCTGCGAGGCGCTTTTGCGCTGGCATCATCCCGAGCTCGGAATGGTCAGCCCGGGCGAGTTCATCCCGATCGCGGAGAGCACGGGCCTCATTTCGCCGATCAGCCACTGGGTGCTGTACCAGGCCTGCGCCGCCGCGGCGAAGTGGCCCGAGGATGTCAGCATCGCGGTCAACATGTCGCCGGCCCTGCTCAAGGATCTTCACCTGAGCCACATGATCCTCTCGGCCCTCTACCGGTCGGGCCTCGCGGCCCGGCGGCTCGAGCTGGAGATCACCGAGAGCGTCCTGCTCGAGGAGAATGCCCAATCCAATTCGCTGATCCGCGAGTTCCAAAGGATCGGCCTGAAGCTTTCGATCGACGATTTCGGGACCGGCTATTCCTCGCTCACCTATTTGAAGAAATACCGCTTCGACAAGATCAAGATCGACACCACGTTCATCGCCGACGTCACCAGGAGCCGGGAGGCGCGGGCCATCATCCATGCCCTGGTCAGCCTTGCCGCGGAGCTCGACATGGACATCGTCGCCGAAGGAATCGAGACCGAGACCCAGCTCGGCTACGTCACCGGCGCGGGCTGCACCGCCGCCCAGGGTTTCTTCCTCGGCCGCCCGGTGCCCGAATCGGTGATCAACCGCCGTCTGGAAATGCAGGGACGAGGCGAGGAATGGCTGGAAGCGGATCCGGCTCCGGGAAGCCTCAGGCGGCTGCAAGCCTAGTCTGGGCGCTGCCCAGGCGGCGCATAAGCTTCAAATCCCCGTCGCTGAGGCAGAGCGCGCTGTCGGCCCACACTTCGACGATCGAGTTCAGCTCCTCGAGCGTGACCGGATCGGCGAGGCTCGAGGCCTGGTAGATCCCGCGATGGCCCGCATGGCGGCGTCCGTTCTTCTCGACATAGGTGCGCACCGCCTGCTCGCCGCAACCCTGCTCGGCGAGGATGTGGACGATCCCCATCTCGTACATCTCCTCCGCCGTATAGAGGCGGTTGGAAAGCATCATCTCCTCCGCGCGGGCAAGGCCGATCTTGCGCGACAAGAGGCTGTGAGCACCCATTCCCGGGAAGAGGCCGAAGGCGATTTCCGGAAGGCCGAAGCGGGACCCCTTCTCGGCGACGACGACGTTGAAGCTCAGAACGGCCTCGAAGCCGCCGCCGAGCGCGTCCCCCTGGACGAGTGCGATCGTGACGATCGGAAGCTCGAGCCGGCGCAGGTTGTTATGCAGGATCGAGACGCAGTCGCGGCCGTAACGGACGAGGCCTTCCCGGTCGCCCGCATCGATGAATCGCGCGAACAGCTCCAGATCACCACCGAGGTTAAATATGCCGGGGAAGCGCGATCCGAGAACCAGATATTTCAGGCCCTCCCGGGGGTCCGCGAACTCCCGGACGATCTCCGCCTGCCAGCGCTGGAAATCGCGGAGCATGGCGCGGTTGAAATTGGGCCGGTCGACGGGCGTCATGTGGGTCCACAAGGTGCCAAGCTCCGCCTGCCAGCGGACCTCGAGCTGGCCGAGGTCGAACAGGCGCGTGCCCGCCGGCCGTTCGCGGTTATCGAGGGGTAGCGGCCCCGCCCGGCCCTCTACTGCAACGGCCATCGGGATTGCCTCGTCGGAGGTCGGAAGACCGAAATGGTGATTCATCATTTGCCCCAAGCATTTGGTGTACGCAGAGGTAAGCATATAAGCGGGGGCGGAACAATTGGCCGTGCGCAGGTTTCGAGCGTTAACCGATTAGGTGTTGCGCAGGGGGCTCGTATTCATCCGGATAAGGACCCTCAAATATCCGTTTCGGATGCAAATTAAAAAGGTTGAGAAACAAGGCGTTCGTTTCTAACCCATAAGCGTGCGCGGGCCTGTGGGGGTCCAGGGTCGGGGGAAAAGATGAGTGGGAAACCGGACTGGCGCCGACGCGCCGAGGGGCGATTGTTGCTTTTCGGGACGACCGCGGGCCTGATCATGACCGCCGGAAGCGCCGAGGCCGCCGGATTCTATCTTCAGGAGCAGTCGGTTAGAGGGTGGGGCCGGGCCAATTCCGGGGAGGTCGCCGATCAGGGACCCGCATCGCTTTGGTGGAATCCGGCGGCGATCGCCGGCATCGCCGAGACCGAGGCGGCCTTCGGGGCCACCGGCATCTTACCGAGCGGACGGGTCAGCGATTCTGGCACGCTAATCGACCGGCCTGGAACTCCGCCGGAGCCCGTGGGCGGATTGTCGCCCCTCCGGGACCCCATCGTCCGGGGCGTCGCGCCGAACAATGCATTCGCTCTGCCGCTGGGCGACCGGATCGCCGTCGGACTCGCGGTCACGGCCCCGTTCAGCTTTACGAGCCGCTACGATCCCTCCGGCTGGCAGCGCTATTCCGCGATTCGCACGCGCCTCCTGACCCTCGACTTCCAGCCGTCGGTCGCGGTGAAGGCCACCCACTGGCTCAGCGTCGGAGCTGGACTGAACGTTCAGTATAGCGACGCCTGGCTGTCCAACGCCCTGCCGAACCTCA
>DASVUW010000443.1:0-6040 GCA_036386845.1 Allosphingosinicella sp.
GCCGGCTGGGACAATAAGGGCGGGCTCAAGACGATCGAGGGAATCGGAGTCGGGTCCACCCGCGCCGAGGTCGCGACCCTGCCGGGCTTCGAGGTCGAGGAAAGCACGCTCGGCACCGAGTTCCGCGCGGGCGGGCTGAGCGGAGTCCTCGACTCCAACGCCCCCAATGCGAAGGTGACCCACATCTGGGGAGGCGCGACTTGCGTGTTCCGCTAGGCGCAGCGCTCGCCGCCCTGCTCCTCGCCGCCGGCTGCTCGCCGGGCCCCGCTCCGGAGGGCAACGCTCAGCAGGCTCCGGCCGAAGCAGCCGAAGCCGCCCCGGCGAACGCCGCCGCCCCCGCTCCGCCGCCGGCCGCGGCGGCGGCGCAGCCCTCCGCCGTTGCTGCCGCGACCAAGGGTGTGCGCCGCTGCGGCTGGCTCTCCAACCCGACCCCGGGCAATTGGTGGCTGACCGACTCCCAGGGCCAGTGGATCCTGGGGACCCAGGGCGCGGACCAGGCGCCGGGGATGGACGAGATGCCCGACATGAGCACCGCGGGCTGGGTCGAGACCAACGGCTCTTACGGCTATGGCTGCGCCTGCATGACGATCACCGCCGATTCCGACGGACGGGTGACCCGGATCGCGGACGCCCAGCCGAAACCGCTCAAGCAATGCCAGGCGGACCGGAAGCTGCCGAAGCCTGAATAAGCTCGTCGCCCCAGCGCAGGCTGGGGCCCCGGCGGGTGAAAAGCGCCGTGCCTTTCACCCGCCGGGATGCCAGCCTTCGCTGGCATGACGGCCACTCGAGGGGGATCGAAAATGGGATTGTTCGACTGGCTTACCGGCAACAAGCCCGCGCCGTCCGGCGTGAAGCGCCAGTCCGCGGCCAAGCTGAAGGCCGGACTGATGGCGGTCAACCGCAAGTCCGCGCCTTTCAAGGTCCGGAACGGCAAGGACGAGGATGTCGACCTGGTCGCCGAATGGAAGATCGTCGACGCCCAATGGTCGGGAATCTTCGCCGAGGCCGGGATCAAGCGGGTGTTCACCGTCCTGATGAAGTTCGACGAGGCCAAAGGGGAGGTCCGTGCCGTCGATCGGGAATATGAGGTTGAATGGGAGGCGGGCGTGCCCGCGCTCTGGCTCAAGGGCTCGGCCTCCCGCGGCCGCAAGTGGGAGAAGAGCTTCGAGACGGTCTACGCCTTCCGCGAGGACGGCTCGTTCGGAAAGATCTACGATTACCGCTTCGACACGAGCGAAATCCACAAGCCGCTGATCGCGGCGGCCCACAAGGCGGGCTGGGGCTGGCGGAGCGTCGCGTTCGCCAAGTTGTGACGCGGCGCGTCGCCCCAGCGAAGGCTGGGGCCCCAGGGGGTGAAGATCGCGGCGCCTTTCACCCGCCGGGACCCCAGCCTTCGCTGGGGTGACGCAGGGGCGCCACCTCCCTATATCCTTCCGATGACCCATGCCGATCCCCGCCGCTTCCTCTACCGCGACGACGCTCTGAGCCCCGACGGCGCGCTTCGGCTCACCGCCGAGGCGCTCAAGTCCTGCGACGACGGCGAGCTCTATCTGCAATATACCGTCTCGGAATCCTTCGGCTTCGACGACGGCCGGATGAAGACGGCGGATTTCGAGACCCAGGCCGGCTTCGGGCTCCGCGGCGTATCGGGGGAGACGACGGCCTTCGCCCACGCCAACGAGCTATCCGAGGCCGCGATCCGCCGCGCCGGCGAGACGATGGCCGTGCTCGACCCGGCCCGGGGCCCGCGTCCCGGCCCGCCGCGCCGGACCAATGTCGCCCTCTATACCGATTCCGATCCGCTCAGCCTGGTGCCCTTCGCCCGCAAGGTCGCGCTCTGCCAGGAGATCGATGCGGCCGCCCGGGCGCGGGATCCGCGAATCGTCCAGGTCTCGGTCGCCCTCGTCGGAGCCTGGTCCGTGATCGAGATCGTCCGTCCCGACGGGTTCGTCGCCCGCGACGTGAGGCCGCAGGTGCGCCTCAACGTCCAGCTCGTCGTCGAGAAGAACGGACGGCGCGAGAGCGGCTATCACGGCATCGGCGGCCGCCATCTCTATGACCGCCTGTTCGAGGAGGCGACCTGGAGCCGGGCGATCGACATCGCGCTGGACCAGGCCCTGGTGAACCTCGAATCGGTCGCGGCGCCGGCGGGCGAGATGACGGTCGTCCTCGGGCCCGGCTGGCCCGGAGTGCTCCTCCACGAGGCGATCGGGCACGGTCTGGAGGGCGACTTCAACCGCAAGGGAACCTCGGCTTTCTCGGGACGGATCGGCGAGCGAGTGGCCGCGCCGGGCGTGACGGTGATCGACGACGGCTCGATCGCAAACCGCCGCGGCTCGCTTTCGATCGACGACGAGGGCACTCCGACCCAGTGCACCACGCTCATCGAGGACGGCATCCTCAAGGGCTACATCCACGACCGGCTGAACGCGCGCCTGATGGGCGTCGAGCCTACCGGCAATGGCCGCCGGCAAGGCTTCGCCCATGCGCCGATGCCGCGGATGACCAACACCTTCATGCTCGGCGGGCACGAGGATCCGGGCGAGATCCTGGCCCGGGCCGGCAACGGCATCTATGCGAAGAGCTTCGGGGGGGGGCAGGTCGACATCACCAGCGGCAAGTTCGTCTTCTCCTGCACCGAGGCCTATCTGATCGAGAATGGAAGGCTTGGAGCCCCGATCAAGGGCGCGACCCTGATCGGCGACGGGCCGACGGTGCTGACCAAGGTCGCGGGCATCGGCAACGACATGGCGCTCGACGAAGGCGTGGGGGTGTGCGGCAAGAGCGGCCAGTCGGTGCCCGCCGGGGTAGGACAGCCGACCTTGCTGATCGACGGCCTGACGGTCGGAGGAACGGCGGCCTGATGCGCTGGCAGGACGAGGTCCTCGCCTTCTGGTTCGGCCTCGCCGGCGAGCAATGGTGGAAGGCCGACCCGGCGCTCGACGCGGAGATCCGCGAGCGATTCCTCGGCTTGTGGGAGACCGAGCGGGAGAATGTCCCCGAGGCCTTCCTCGCCAGCGCTCGCGACGCCGTCTCGGCGGTCATCCTGTTCGACCAGTTCCCGCGCAACATGATGCGCGGCCATGCCGACCAGTTCTCCACCGATAAGCTGGCCCTGGCGATCGCCAAAGGCGCGGTCGAGCGAGGGCTGGACGAGGCGATGAGCCCGGCGGAGCGCGGCTTCCTCTACATGCCCTTCCAGCACAGCGAGGACCTCGGCGACCAGCGCCGCTCCGTCGCCCTGTTCACCGCGCTCGGCGACGATGACCAGCTCGGCTTCGCGAGGAAGCATCACGACGTGATCGAGCGGTTCGGCCGGTTCCCGCACCGCAACGCGATCCTGGGACGGCCGCCGCGGCCCGCCGAAATCGAGGCCGGCGACGTGGTGCCCTGGTAATGGCCCTGGTCGAGGCGGCCAAATTCTACGACAGCCTCGCCGCCGGTGCGGCTCAGTCCTTCCTGTCGCAGCAGGGCATCGACAGCTTCATCTTCGACATGGGCATGACTCTCCAGGCTGTGGGCTTCGCCGTCCCGGTGCGCCTCATGGTCGACGAGGACGACCTCGAGGCGGCGGAGCGGCTGCTGGCGAGCCCGGACAGCTAGGACACGACCCCACTCATTCCTCCCCGCGATTTCGCGGGGAGGGGGACCGCGCGAAGCGCGGTGGAGGGGTTCTCCGGAGTTAGCAAGACCCCTCCACCAGGCTTCGCCTGGTCCCCCTCCCCCGCAAAAGCGGGGGAGGAATTTCAGAAGGCCGCCGTCGCTGGACGTCGAAAGGCCTAAAGCAAGTCGCGGATCGGCCGGAGGTCGTAGCCTGCCGCCGCCGCCGCCGCGACGCTTTCCTCCGCCGGCGCTCCTCGAGCGGCGCGGGCAAGAGCCCAAAGGAAGGTCGAGCGGGTTCCGGATCGGCAGAAGGCGAGAACGGGACCCTGCTTGAGGACCCGGGCCATCGCCTCGACCTGCTCGGGCGGGAATCCCCCGGCGACCGGGATGTGGCGATAGTCGAGCCCCGCGGCTCGGACCGCGGCCTCGATCTCGGCCGAGGAGGGCTGGCCCGGCTCCTCGCCGTCGGGGCGGTTGTTGACGATCAGGCGGATGCCCGAAGCGGCGGCCTCGTCGATATCGTCGACGGCGAGCTGCCTCACGAAGACGAAGGTGCTTTCATCGAGTCTGCGCATGGGAGTCCCTACGACCTCCGTCATCCCGGCGAAAGCCGCGACCTCATGACAAGAAGTCTCGGCGCGTCTCCCCGAGGTCTCGGCTTTCACCGGGATGACGGGTCAGGCAAACCCCCGAACCACCTCGACGAACGCCTCGCCGTAGCGCTCCAGCTTGGCCTGGCCCACGCCCGACACCCGCGACAAGGCATGGAGCGTCTCCGGCCTGAGCTCCGCCATCTCCCGCAGAGTGCTGTCGTGGAAGATGACGTAGGGCGGCACTCCGGCCTCCTTCGCCAGGTCGCGGCGGCGGGCACGAAGGGCCTCGAACAGGGGATCGTGGGGCAGGTCCGCCCCGGTGCGCTCGCGGCGCTTGCGCGGCCGGCGGGCCGGAGGAAGGACGAGCTCGAGCTTCTCCTCGCCGCGAAGGATCGGCTTGGCCGCCGGGCCGAAGCTGAGGCCCCCGTAGGGATCCGCACGGAAGGCGTCGCGGGCGAGCAAGGCGCGCGCCACCGGCTTCATCAGGGCCAGCTCGTCCTCGCCGGCGATCCCGAAGACGGAAACGCGGTCGTGGCCGAAGCTCCTCACCTTCTCCGTGTCGCGGCCGGCCAGCACGTCGGTCAGGTGCTGGATCCCGAAGCGCATCTCGGTCCGGAAGGCGGCGGAGAGGAGTTTTCGCGCCGCTTCGGTGGCGTCGACCGTGACCGGAGGCGCGAGGCAATTGTCGCAATTGCCGCAACGCTCGGGCGGCGATTCGCCGAAATGCCGGAGAAGCAGGGCCCTTCGGCAGCCGGCGGTCTCGATCATCGCGGCGAGCGCGTTGAGGCGCTGCCGCTCACCCGGCCGCCTGGCCTCCGGAACCTCGGTCTCGAGCCGCTGCCGGGCCCGGGCGAAATCCTCGGCCCCCCAGAACAGCCAGGCCTCGGCCGGATCGCCGTCGCGGCCAGCGCGTCCGGTCTCCTGGTAGAAGGCCTCGATCGACTTGGGGAGGCCGGCATGAGCGACGAAGCGCACGTCCGGCTTGTCGATCCCCATCCCGAAAGCGATGGTCGCGACCATCACCATGTCCTCCGAAGACACGAAGGCCTGCTGGTTCGAGGCGCGCACGCGCGGGTCGAGGCCGGCATGGTAGGGGAGCACCTTGCGGCCGCCCTCGGCGAGCTGGACGGCGAGCTTCTCGGTCTTGTCGCGGCTGGTGGCGTAGACGATGCCCGGCCCCGGCTGGTCGGCGAGCAGCGTCTTGAGCTGGGCTCCGACCCCGTCGCGCGGGCGGACGTGGTAGCGGATGTTGGGCCGGTCGAAGCCGGCGACGATGAGGCCGTCGTCCGGGATCCCGAGCTGGACGAGGATGTCGGCGCGGGTCTGGCGGTCGGCGGTCGCGGTGAGGGCGAGCCGGGGGACGTCCGGAAAAGCGTCGAGCAGGGGCTTGAGCAGCCGGTAGTCGGGGCGGAAATCATGGCCCCATTCGGAGACGCAATGCGCCTCGTCGACCGCAATGAGGGAGAGCGGAGTCCGCTCCGCGAGCTCCCGGAAGCCGGCGGTGCTGGCCCGTTCGGGCGCCGCATAGAGAAGGTCGAGCTCGCCCTTCTTCAGCCGCTGAAGGGTCTCCTGGCGGTCCTCGTCGGCCGAGGTCAGCGAGGCCGCCCGGATCCCAAAGCCGGTGGCGGACCGGATCTGGTCGTGCATCAGGGCGATGAGCGGCGAGATGACGAGCGCCGTGCCGGGCCGGGCGAGCGCAGGCACCTGGTAGCAGAGCGACTTGCCCGAGCCCGTGGGCATGACCGCAAGCGTGTGCCTGCCCGCCATGACGCGACCGATGACCTGCTCCTGGACCCCGCGAAAGGCGGGGAAGCCGAAGGTCGCGTGGAGGATGGAAAGGGGGT
>DASVUW010000444.1:0-5742 GCA_036386845.1 Allosphingosinicella sp.
CTCGGGCGCCCACAATGCCGAGCTCGTCTACGACCCGCTCGGCCGTCTCGCCCAGGTGTCGAGCGCCGCCGGAGTCCGCCGCCTCGTCTACGACGGCGACGCTTTGGTCATCGAATATGACGGCGCCGGGACCCTCGCCCATCGCTACATCCACGGCAACGACGCCGGGACGGACGACCCGCTCGTCTGGTACGACATTCTCGCGGAAGGGTGGCGGCGGATCCTGCTCCCCGACAACCAGGGCACGGTCGTCGGCGTCGTCGACATGTGGGGCAACTCGATCGCCACCAACACCTACGACGAATATGGAATCCCCGGCGGGACGCATTTCGGGCGGTTCGGCTATACCGGGCAGGCCTGGGTGCCGGAGCTCGGCCTGTGGTACTACAAGGCCCGGTTCTACTCGCCGACGCTCGGGCGGTTCCTGCAGGTCGATCCAATCGGGTATGACGATCAGGTCAATCTCTATTCGTATGTGGGGAATGATCCTGTCAACGCGAAGGACCCGACGGGAGAGGCAGGGGAGCGCATCACTGAAGCGCTTGTTGGGGCCTTGCGCGACAGACAACTTCAGTCGCGTATCGACAGCGCATCGAGCCCTGGCCTAAGGGAAAGCCGAGCACTCGATGCGAGGGCTGATGCGCGGGCAAATGGGCGAGCCGGCGAATTCGACTATGACCGTCAGGCCAGCGCGGCCAATGCACAGGTCAACAGGGAAATGGCCGGCCTTTATCGAAACGGAAACACTCCAAGCCAGACGCAGTTGGAAAAATTTGCGCAAAGACAGGGCTGGAAGACAGAGGGACCTAATTCGAACGGCGTAGTCACATATACCTCGCGATCGGGCAATCCTGAGCGTGCGACCGTCGACAGGCTCGTTATTAAACCAAATCCCGCGCAAAACCCGACCGGAATATACAGCCAAGGACCCAGGATAAGCTTCCGTAATATGTTCGGGCGACCCGTTAATCCTTCAACTGGAGCAAACCTTAAGACGAAAGCAGCTTTGGGAGCTCCGGGCCATCATCCGTACCGCCCCGGCCGCCGACCCTGACAAGGACTGAGCATGAGCATCGAACTTCGCAATGCAAACCCGTTTGAGCTGCTTGATTCGATAAATTATATCGACAGCGCGCTGTTCGGCTTGAGCATTGATCTGTTCAAAATACGTTTATTTTGCACTTTTCGACAATCTTTGGGACTTCTGAAACTTGGATTTGAGGAAGGAGGTGCGGATCTTTGTCTTGAGTTCCGCCTTATCGAAAACCTTAAGCTGAATATGAACAAGTCGGTGTTTGGTCCTCCGTATTTAGAGGACGGAGACTTGGCTGCCGGTGATCTTTTTGACTTTGACTTTGAGGTTCTCAATTTGAAAAAGGTCGGCTCCACCGGGCTTACCGACCGGCTTGGCGAGTATACGGAACTGCGCGATATACATGAGGTACACTTCAGCTTCAGAAATGCGAGCATGCAATTTCAGTTCGTTACTCTTGAAATATCCACATTCGATCCACTGGATTTGGACTCTAGATATTGCCTAAGCTCTAGAAACGCATAAAATATAAATCGCTAAACCAAATGAGGAATCCGGGACAGTCAATAATCTCCACACCGTAATGCGCTGAGGCCAGAAGCTGAGCCGACGACGCCCGGGACTTCAAGGTCGAGATGAAATATGACGGGTTCGGCCGCCAGTCGCGCTGGGTGTTCCCGTCGAAGACGAGCGCCGGGGTCGCCGACCAGGGCGACTTCGAGCAATATGGCTACGACCCGGGCGGCAACCGCACCTCCTTAAGGAAGCGCGACGGCTCGGTCCTGGCCTTCCAGTACGACGCCTTGGGCCGGATGACGGCGAAGATCGTGCCGGAGCGGGCCGGCCTGGCCGCGGTCCACACCCGCGATGTATATTACGGCTATGACAATCGCGGCCTCCAGACCAAGGCCCGGTTCGACCATATCGGCGGCGAGGGGATCACCAGCGCCTATGACGGGCTGGGCCGGCTGGTCTCGAGCACGAGCGACATGGGCGGGACGGCTCGAACCGTCTCGACCCTCTACGACCGGGACGGCAACCGGACCCGGCTCACCCATCCCGATTCGATCTACGTGACCTACGATCTGGACGGGCTCGGGCGGCCGACCTGGGTGCGTTGCTACGGCAACGATCCGGTGACCGGCTTCACCTATGACGATCTCGGGCGGCGCTCGACCATGGCCTGGGGCGGCATCGTCTATAGCTACGATCCGGCGGGCCGGCTCCAGGGCCTATCCCATAACCCCCTCGGCACCCACCGCGACATCGCCTTCGGCTTCACCTACAACCCGGCCTCGCAGATCCTGACCCGATCGACGAGCAACGACGCTTATGCCTGGACGGGCTCGGCGAGCGCGTCGCGGCAAGCGGGATGCGAACGCGCATCCATCGCTTCGTCCGGCCCGATATTGCCGGTTGCGCCGGGCCTTGGTAGTCGTCGCCGCGACGGCCGAATCTCGGCTCGGGAGGATATTTCGAACATGCGCAATTCCAGCCTCGCCTTCGCGGCGGCCCTTCTGCTCGGCACCGCCGCGGCGCCGGCCCTCGCCCAAGGCGGCCATTCGGGCCACAAGGCGGCCGCGGCCGCCAAGCCGCGCTACGGCGATTTCGGGCTCGACCTCACCGCCATGGACCGCTCCGTGAAGCCGGGCGACAGCTTCTGGCATTTCGTCAACGGCAATTGGGACAAGAATACCCAGATCGCCGCCGACCGCTCCAGCGCCGGCGCCGCGGTGCTCCTGGTCGACGACGCCGAGCGCCAGGTGCGCTCGATCGTCGAGGATCTCGCCAAGGACCCCAACAAGTCCGGAAAGGTCGGGCAGCAGGTCGGCGACTTCTACGCCAGCTGGATGGACGAGGCCGCCATCGAGGCCGCCGGAACCGCGCCTCTCAAGCCCTATCTCGCCCGGATCGGCGCAATCTCGAACCGGACGGACCTCATCCGCGCCTTCGCGGAGCCGGGGATCCAGAGCCCGGTCAATGTCGGGATCCTGCCCGACCCGGCCGATCCGACCCGCTACATCGCCGCCGCCGGCCAAGGCGGGCTCGGCCTTCCGAACCGGGATTATTATCTGCTCGAAGGCGAGAAATACGATTCGATCCGCAAGGCGTACCGGGCCTATGTCGTGAAGATCCAGCAGCTTGCGGGGATCGCCGACGCGGAAGCCAAGGCCGACCGGATCATCGCGCTCGAGACGGCGCTCGCCAAGGTCCATTGGGAGCCGGCGCGCCAGCGCGACATCAAGCAGATCTACAACCCGATGAACCGGGCCCAGCTCGCCGAGCTCTCGCCGCAGATGGAATGGCCGGCCTTCCTCGAGGCGGCGGGCCTCGCCGACGTCCCGACCGTCATCGCCGCCGAGAAGAGCGCGATCACCGAGACCGGCAAGATGCTCGACAGCGTCCCGCTCTCCACCTGGAAGGACTATCTCGCCTTCCACTTCGTCAGCAGCCACGCGGCCTATCTTCCCAAGGCCTTCGACCAGGCCAGCTTCGACTTCTATTCGAAGACGCTTCGAGGCGTTCCCCAGCAGCGCGAGCGCTGGAAGCGCGGGATCCAGATGATCAACGGCTCGCTCGGCGAGGCGGTCGGGCGGATCTATGTCGAGCGCCACTATCCGGCGGAGAGCAACCGCCAGATGGCCGAGCTGATCGCCAACCTGCGCTCCGGCCTCGAGGCCCGGCTTGCGGCGTCGACCTGGATGGATGCCGCCACCAAGGAGCAGGCGCGCGCCAAGCTCGCCGCCTTCGATCCGCGAATCGGCCACCCCACCAAGTGGATCGACTATTCGAGCCTCCAGGTGAAGCGGGGCGACCTTCTGGGCAATGTTCGAAGGACCCAGAAATTCGGCCACGAGCTCCAGCTTTCGAGGCTCGGCAAGCCGGTCGACAGGGCGCTGTGGGACATGAACCCGCAGGAGGTGAACGCCTATTACAACCCGCTGATGAACCAGATCACCTTCCCCGCGGCGATCCTGCAGCCGCCTTATTTCGACCCGAAGGCGGACCCGGCGATCAATTACGGGTCAATCGGTGCGATCATCGGCCACGAGATCGGCCACGGCTTCGACGATCAGGGCCGGCAGTTCGATGCGACCGGGCGGATCCGCGACTGGTGGTCGGCGAGCTCGGGCACCGAGTTCACCAAGCGCGCCGAGAAGCTGGGCAAGCAGTTCGACGCCTATGAGCCGATCCCTGGGACGAAGATCAACGGCAAGCTCACCATGGGCGAGAATATCGGCGATCTCGGCGGGCTGGAAATGGCCTATGCCGCCTATCGCCGCCACGTCGCTAAGCATGGCGAGCCCAAGGTCCTGAACGGCCTGACCGGCGACCAGCGCTTCTTCATCGCCTTCGGCCAGAGCTGGCGCTCGAAGATGCGCGAAGGCGCCCTTCGCGAGCGGCTCCTGACCGATCCGCACAGCCCGCCGGAATATCGGGTCAACGGGATCGTCCGGAACGTCGACGCCTGGTACAAGGCGTTCAACGTGAAGCCCGGCGACAAGATGTACCTGCCGCCGGAGGAGCGGGTCAGCATCTGGTAGGGGTTGCTCCCCTCCCTGCAAGGGAGGGGTTGGGGGTGGGTCCGCCAAAGGCGGGCCTGACCCGACGTGGGGAAAGGGCGAAGCGGGCGTCGAGCCCGCTCCGCCCTACCCACCCCTTGCCCCTCCCTTCGCAGGGAGGGGGAGGACGCCCGCTACGCCACGTCCTTCCCGAGCAGCATCGGCCCGACCCGGGCGGAGGCGCCGTCCCAGAATCCGGCCTGGCCTTCGAAGTCGGGCGGGTTCCTGAAGGTGCCGAACAGCATGTCCCACAGCGGCAGGTCGCAATAATTATAAGCGTGGACTCCGCGCTCGTGATGGGCCGCGTGGCTTTCCGGGCGGACGATCAGATAGCCGAGCCAGCGCGGCGTCCGGATATTGGCGTGCTGGAACATTCCGAGGAAGGTGACGAAGACGTTGACGACCAGGGCCGCCTCGCCGCTGAGGCCGAAGCCGAGCACGAGGACCAGGCTCCCGAGGAAGGCGAAGCCGAGCATGTCGAGGGGTGAGAAATAGAAAGCGCCCCAGACGTCGACCCGCTCGGCGCTGTGGTGCATCTGGTGGAACCAGCGCCACAGCGGATGGACTTTGTGCATCGTCCGGTGCCAGGCATAAATGCCCAGCTCGAGCGCCAGGAAGCCGCCGCCGACCTGCGCCCAGAAGGGAAGGGAGGTGGCATCGAACAGGCGGTGGGCGCCGAGCGTCCCGTCCCAGAGCAGCGGCGCGAAGGTCGCGACCGCGAAATAGGCGATGGTCGAGACGGCGGCCCGGACCCGCCACAGCCGAAGCCTCGGAAAGGCCCGGCCGGGCAGTATCAGCTCGGCGAGAACGAAGCCCGCGAAAAGGGCGAGCGCGATCTGATGGTAGAGACCGAACATGCAGGTCCTCCATATTTCGAAAGTTGGGGGAGGCCCGGCCGGCGCGTGAGGGGGCGTAACGCCGCCGGCCGGAACCTGTGATCGGGGTTGTGGAGGGCGCGGGTGACCGCATCATGTCGCGGCCGGGGGGTTTTGGTGTCAATTGTGCCCGACTCCCCTCCCTGGATGGGAGGGGCCGGGGGTGGGTCCGGTGGAGCCGGGCCGCTCCGTTCTTCGAGAAGGGCGAAGCGGGCATCGAGCCCACTCCGCCCTACCCACCCCTTACCCCTCCCTTTCAGGGAGGGGAGGC
>DASVUW010000445.1:0-12676 GCA_036386845.1 Allosphingosinicella sp.
GGTCCCCCTCCCCCGGAAATCGGGGGAGGAATTAAGGGACCGGCTCGCAATGACGAAGCGAGGTCAGATCGACTTCAGATATTCGAGCAGGGCGCGTTTTTCGGCGTCGCTGAGGTTCGTGCCATATTCGTGTCCGCACCGGCTCTCGCCCGAATCGAGGTCGCCGCAGCCTTTGGTGTCGCGCTCCTTCGCCGACGGTCCCTGATCCCTGGCGAGCCCGACCAGCGCCTTGTCGTAGCGGTTGCCGAGCCGGAACGCCCTCGGCCGGTCGCCCGCGGGCTTGAGCAGATCCGCGAGGGTCGGAACCGAGCCGTTGTGAAGATAGGGCGCGGTCGCCCAGATGCCTTCGAGGACCCGGGATTCATATTTTATGGGCCCGCCTTCCTTGCCGCATCCCTCCGACGTCGGGGGCGCATAGGTGCCGAGCAGCTGCGAGATCGGCGAGATTCCCGAACCGGAGCTCGCGGCTTGCGCCGGCGCGGGCGACTGGCCGTATTTGAAGATGTTGAGGCCGAGCCGCTTCTGGGCGATCGAGCCGATGACCGAGGTCGAAAGCAGCTGGAAGGTGTCGGCGGTCGCCCCCATCGGCTTCCCGAACGGCGGCCTGACGCCTTCGAACACGCCCGACTGAACGGTGCGGTGAAGGATATTATATTGCTTCCGGTCGGTGCCGACGTCGCACAGCGGAGTCGCCCATGTCGAGCTCGGCGGAATGAAGCGGAAGGCGCCCGACCGCTTGCCGTGGCACCCGACGCAGCCGCCCTGACGCCAGTCCTCGCGGTCGAAGATCTTCTTCCCGTCCGCGGCGAGCCGGGCGTCGAAGCCCCAGGGCCAGCGCGGCCAGCCTATCTTCTGGACGAGGGTCTCGATCCGCTCGAGCCCGTCCCAATTGGCGCTGTTGTTGACCAGGAAGTCGACATGGTCGCCGCGTCTTTGCGGCTGGAACACGCCGAACACGCCGTAGACCTGGCCCAGGTTGCGGGCCATTGCGAAGAGGCGGTCGCCGTTCTTGGCGAAGCCCGGCCACTGGGTCCGGTCCTGCTTGGGCGCGTTCCACAGGAACGGGTAGCGCACCGGCGCATCCGCGGGCGCGATGTTGCCGGGGATCAGGAAGCTCGGCGCCGGGCCGATGTCGAGCCCGACCAGCCGGTTGTAGATCATGCTCACGGCGTCGAGCCGGCCGAGGCCCCAATCGACCCCGGCCAGCGAGCGGGTGACGAGCGTGTTGTAGCGTTCGTACCAGGCCTGCACGCGCGGCTTCAGTGCGGCTGCGCTTCCCGACAGGTCTCCGTTGGCAATGGCTGCAGAGGCGAATGCGGCGAATGCGGCGTCGTCCGCGAGGACCCTGCCCACGGCCGAATCGAGGTCGCGAAGGAACGCTCCGAAATCGGAGAGCGCGGGGCCGCCGTCGACTCGATATTCCCTGCCGTCGACCACGATCTGCCGGGTGTGGCAGGCCGCGCAGTTCATGCCGGCGTCGCGGCCCTGCGGTCCCGTCGGCATGAAGCCCACCGGGAGGTTGAACTTCCCGGCCGGGTTAGGGAGGTAGCCATAGCGGGCCAGCCCGTCGCCGAGGAAGGGCGCCCCTTCCGGGGTCTTGAGCGCGCGAAGCCAGGCCATCGGGATGATCGGCGATCCCTGGTCCCGGGAATAGAAATCGGCGCGGTGGGAAGGCTTCCAGTCCTTGCCCTGGGCGACGTAGATCGGCTCGGCCGCCGTGGAAGCCTGGGTCGCCGCGGCGATCGCCGCAGCGATGATTCCGATCCCGAATGCGAAACGTAGAGCGCGCATGTCCATCCCCCCGAATAGAGGGGCGATGCTATCATGGCGGAAGCGCGCTCTCAATGGGACCGCGCCCGCTACCTCCGTTTCGGACCGGTTATTCCGGCGCGGTCCGCTCGCGCTGCTTGATCTTGCGGACCTCGGCGAGCTGGCCCTTCAGGATGGCAATCGCGTCGGCCTGTTCGCGGCTGAGACCTTCCAGCTTCAAACGGTCGATCAGCACCTCGAGCGCGTCCCCGATGCGCCCGAGCTGGCGCCCGTAGCTGCCGACCTCATCGAGCACCTTCTGCTCGATGTCGGGCCTCGGAGTCTGGCCGAGATTGACGTTGATGAGCCCGAACTGGGCGCCTTGGTTCATGAACGTCCAGGGATTGATCGCCTGCCACAATTTCTCCGGGGCGACCGAGAACTGAAACTTGTTGTCCGTCACTCCGCAGCCTCCCGGGCCAGCCACTCCTCCAGCCACTTGATCGTGTATTTCCCGGCGAGGAAGTCCGGCTCGTTGATCAGCTTCTGGTGGAGGGGGATGGTCGTCTTCACGCCGTCAATGACGATCTCCTCGAGCGCGCGCCTCAGGCGCATGATGCAGCGTTCGCGGCTCGAGCCGTAGACGATCAGCTTGGCGATCATGCTGTCGTAATAGGGCGGCACCTTATAGCCGACATAGAGGCCGCTATCGACCCGCACGTGCATCCCGCCGGGCGCGTGGAAGCCCTTGATGGTGCCGGGGGAGGGGGCGAAGGTCTCCGGGTCCTCGGCATTGATCCGGCATTCGATGGCGTGGCCGCGGAAGGTGACCTGCTCCTGGGTGCAGGAGAGCGGCTCACCGGCGGCGATCCTGATCTGCTCGCGGACGAGGTCGATCCCGGTGATATATTCGGTGACCGGGTGCTCCACCTGGAGCCGGGTGTTCATCTCGATGAAGAAGAACTCGCCATTCTCGTAGAGGAACTCGATCGTCCCCGCGCCTCGATAGCCCATGTCGGCCATCGCCCGGGCCACGATCCCGCCCATCCGGTCGCGCTCTTCCGGAGTGATGACGGGCGAGCCGGCTTCCTCCAGCACCTTCTGATGCCGGCGCTGGAGCGAGCAGTCGCGCTCGCCCAAGTGGATGGCGTGGCCCTTGCCGTCGCCGAACACCTGGAACTCGATGTGACGCGGATCGCCGAGATATTTCTCGATATAGACGGTGTCGTCGCCGAACGCGTTCTTGGCTTCCGAGCGCGCCTGGCTGAGCTGGCTGTCCAGCTCCTCCTCGTTGCGCACGATCTTCATGCCCCGCCCGCCGCCGCCCGATGCGGCCTTGACGAGCAGGGGGTAGCCCGTCGCCGCGGCAACCTCCCGGGCTTCCTCAGGGCCTTCGACCGGTCCGTCCGAGCCCGGAACGAGGGGAAGGCCAAGCTTGGCGGCGGTGCGCTTGGCCTCGACCTTGTCGCCCATCACCCGGATGTGCTCCGGCTTCGGGCCGATCCAGATGATGTTGTGGAGCTCGACGATCTCCGCGAACCGCGCGTTCTCCGATAGGAAGCCGTAGCCGGGATGGATGGCGTCGGCATGGCTGATCTCGGCCGCCGAGATGATGGCCGGGATGTTGAGATAGGAATCGGCCGCCGCGGGCGGGCCGATGCAGATCGCCTCGTCGGCGAGGCGCACGTGCATCGCGTCCGTGTCCGCGGTCGAGTGGACCGCCACCGTCTTGATGCCCATTTCATGGCAGGCGCGGTGGATGCGCAGAGCGATCTCGCCGCGATTGGCGATGAGGACCTTCTTGATCATGAGCGTCGCGTCGCCCCAGCGCAGGCTGGGGTCCCAGGGAGGAAGGGCGCGGCGGATGCGGCGGTGCGGATTCTCGCTGGGGTCCCAGCCTTCGCTGGGACGACGGGGTTCTGCATCCTCGCCACTACTCCAGGATCACCAGCGGCTGGTCATATTCGACCGGCTGGGCGTCGAGGACGAGAACCTGGCTGACCGTGCCGGAGCGCGGCGCGACGATCGGGTTCATCACCTTCATCGCCTCGATGATCAGAAGCGTGTCGCCCTCCCTGACTGACTGACCCGGCGAGACGAACGGCCTCGCACCGGGCTCGCCCGCAAGGAAGACGGTACCAACCATCGGCGACTTGACCGCGCCGGGATGGTTGGCCGGAGTAACGGCCGGTGCGGCCGCCGGGGCTGAGGCCGGGGCGGGAGCAGGGGACGCGGCCGGTGCCGCGGGGCCGGGGGCCGGCGCGGCCGCGGCCGCGACGACGACGCTTCGTTTGACGACGATCTTGCGGTCGCCGTCCTCGACCTCGATCTCGGTCAGGTCGTTCTCGTTGAGAAGCTCGGCGAGCTGGCGCACGAGATCCGCCTCGATCCGCATGCCGCCCTGTGAGGCGCCTTCTTCATCGCTCATTTCGAAGTCTCTTTCCCTGTTCCGGGGCCTCGGCCCCGAAGGCGCGCTTCCTGTCAGAGACGGGCCGCCGCGTCCAGAGCCAGCAAATAAGAGAGCGCGCCGAAACCCGCGATCGTGCCCCTCGCGGCCGGGGCGATCAGGCTTCGCCGCCGGAAGCTCTCGCGCGCCTGAGGGTTCGAGAGATGAACTTCGATCACCGGAGTGGAGATCGCCTTTACCGCGTCGAGCAGTGCGACCGAGCTGTGGGTGAAGCCGGCGGCGTTGAGGATCACCGCTTTGGCGCCCTCGGCCTGGGCCTCGTGCAGCCAGTCGATGAGATGGCCTTCGTGGTTGGACTGGCGGATTTCGACTTCCAACCCGAGCTCCCTCGCGCGGTCCTCAATCGAGGCGGATATCTCGTCGAGGGTCTCGGAACCGTATATTTCGGGCTCGCGGGTGCCGAGCAGGTTGAGATTGGGCCCGTTCAGGACATAGATGATAGGTGGCCTCGCCATGCCGGGGGCTATAGGGCGACGCCGCAAGGAGCGCAAAGGTGGACGAGACGGCAGCGATCACGGTCAACGGCGAGCCCCGCCGGGTGCCCAAAGGCATCAGCGTCGCCGATCTCGCGCTGGAGCTTGGGCTGGAGCCGACCCGGGTGGCGGTCGAGCGCAATCTCGAGATCGTGCCTCGCTCGACTCTGGCGCAGGTCATGGTGGAGGACGGCGACGATTACGAGATCGTCACCTTCGTCGGCGGGGGTTGAGGCACGGTTCGTCACCCCGGACTTGATCCGGGGTCGACCTTGCTGCTTTGGCACGGACAGAAGATGGATGCCGGATCAAGTCCGGCATGACGAAGTTGGAAGCCGAAGAATGAACGCCCTTCATCCCATTCACCAGGACTCATGGACCGTCGCAGGCCGCACCTTCGCGTCGCGGCTGATCGTCGGCACCGGCAAATATAAGGATTTCGCCCAGAACGCCGCGGCGGTCGAGGCATCGGGAGCCGAGATCGTCACCGTGGCGGTCCGGCGGGTCAATATATCGGATCCGAAGCAGCCGATGCTTATGGACTTCATCGACCCGAAGAAGATCACCTACCTGCCCAACACCGCCGGCTGCTTCACCGCAGACGACGCCGTCCGGACCCTCAGGCTCGCTCGCGAAGCCGGCGGCTGGAACCTGGTGAAGCTCGAGGTGCTGGGGGAGGCGAAGACTCTCTATCCCGACATGCGCGAGACCCTTCGGGCCACCGAGACCCTGGCCAAAGAGGGGTTCGAGCCGATGGTCTATTGCGTAGACGATCCGATCGCCGCCAGGCAGCTCGAGGAGGCCGGCGCCGTCGCGATCATGCCGCTCGGGGCGCCGATCGGCTCGGGCCTCGGAATTCAGAACCGAGTGACGATCCGGCTCATCGTCGAGGGCGCGAAGGTGCCCGTGCTGGTCGATGCCGGCGTGGGCACGGCGTCCGACGCCGCGGTGGCAATGGAGCTGGGCTGCGACGGGGTCCTGATGAACACGGCCATCGCCGAGGCCAAGGATCCGGTGGCGATGGCCCGGGCGATGCGGCTCGCCGTGGAGGCCGGCCGGCTCGCCTATCGCGCCGGCCGGATGGTCCAGCGCCGCTACGCCGATCCGTCCAGCCCGCTGGCGGGACTGATATAGCGCAGCTCGTCGACGCTGATCTCGTCCTCCCCGTCCGCAAGGCGGATGGGCAGGGGGACCATGCGAAGCATGGTGGAGGGGCCTCCCGACTCTGCAGGCCCCTCCACCGCGTTTCACGCGGTCCCCCTCCCCATTGCCTTCGGCAACAGGGAGGATTGGGGAACGCTTCGCTGGGATGACGAAGTGCACGGAACCTAACCCAGGTTATAACGTTCCACAGATCGGTTGAGCCTCCACCGGTCACGCGGGGCTCCCATGGACGCCTCAGCCCCACGTCGCTGGGGCGTCCTTTTGTGAGGGACCGAACAGGGGACAAGAGAATGAAATTCACGTTGAAAGCCGCGCTCGGCGCGGGACTGCTCGCGCTTGCGGCCTGTGGCGGCCAGGGCGACGACAGCCTCGGCGACAATGTCGCGGACAACGCCGAAGCCGTCGCCGAGAATATCGAGGCGGCGACCGAGAATAGCGGCAACGAGGCGGTCGAAGAGGCCGGCGAGGACAAGGCCGAGGCCGTCCGCGACATGGGCGAAGCCCAGGAAGAGGCGATCGACGACGCCGACGTCAACGCAGCCGCCCTCAACACCCAGTAAGATCGCGACTCTCCCTTTCGCGCGATCGGGCGCCCCGGGGCGTATTTCCCGGGGCGCCATTATTTTACCGTCATCCCAGCGAAGGCTGGGATCCCAGCGGGTGAAAAGCGCCGAGTTCTTCACCTGCCGGGGCCCCAGCCTTCGCTGGGGCGACGAGTTACTTCAGACGTTCGATCTTCTGCGCTGCCTCATCCAGGATGGCCGCGATCTCGTGAAGCCTCTCCTCGCCCGTATCATCGGCGGTGACCCGGTGCCACAGGGCCGAGAGGAGGTTGCCGACCGCCCGCTGGATCGGCCTTCCGCCAGCGCGGCGCTTGCCTTCTCCGGCGCCGGTCAGGCGAGCGAACAGAGCCTCGACCTCTTCGGATCGCTCGGCGAGATGCGCCTCGCCTTCGGGCGTGATCGCGAAGGCCTTTCGAGTGCCGTCGGCCGCGGCTTCCTGGATCAGCCCCATGTCCTGGAGCATCGTCAAAGTCGGATAGACGACGCCCGGGCTCGGCGCATAGCTGCCGTGGGTGAGCTCCTCGATGGCGCGGATTAGGTCGTAGCCGTGGCGCGGCTGGTCGGCGATCAGCTTCAAGAGCACGAGCCGAAGTTCGCCCGATTCGAACATCCGGCGCTTGCCGCGGCCGCCGCGCCCGCGCCCGAATTCGGCGCCCCAGTCGCCGCCTTCCCATCCGCCGCCGCCCCAGCCCCGCGGGCCGAAGCCCATCGCGATCAGGCCGGGCGGAATGTCCCGGAAGGTGAATCGGGGTCCACAACCAATCCTCATGTCATGTCTCCAACCTATCTAGAGGTAGCTGAGATATATCTGAGACGCATCGGAGTCAATTTCTTTCCTCTCCCGCTTTTTGCGGGAGAGGAGGGGCCCGCCGCGAAGCGGTGGGAAGTGAGGGCCTGTGGCACTGACTCAGTAAAGACCCTCACCTCCCGAGCCTTCGGCTTGGGTCCCCCCTCTCCCGCGGAAAGCGGGAGAGGAAGGCTTCTGCTAAATCCCGATTGCGCCTAGAAGCGCCGCCATGGCCGATCTGTTCGCCGGCGATCCCACGCCCCCTCCGCCGCCGTCGGCGACTGCCGACAGCGCGCCTTTGGCCGACCGTTTGCGCCCGCAGGCGCTCGACCAGGTGGTCGGGCAGGACCATCTCACGGGGCCGGAAGGGGCGATCGGGCGGATGGTCGCGGCGGGCAAGCTCGCCTCGATGGTCCTTTGGGGCCCGCCCGGCACCGGCAAGACGACGATCGCCCGGCTTCTCGCCGACGCGGTGGGGATGCGCTTCGTCGCCATCTCCGCGGTCTTTTCGGGGGTCGCGGACCTGAAGAAGGTGTTCGCCGAAGCGCGCGAGCATGTGAAGCTCGGGCGCCCGACCCTTCTGTTCGTGGACGAGATCCACCGCTTCAACCGGGCCCAGCAGGACGGCTTCCCGCCCTATGTCGAGGACGGCACCGTCGTCCTGGTCGGCGCCACCACCGAGAACCCCTCGTTCGAGCTCAATGCCGCCTTGCTGTCGCGCGCCCAGGTGCTGATCCTCAACCGGCTGGACCATAAGGCTTTGTGCAGGCTGCTCGACCGGGCGGAAGCGATCACGGGGCGTCCGCTCCCGCTCACGGCCGAAGCCCGCGACGCGCTCGTCGCGACCGCCGACGGCGATGGCCGATTCCTCCTCAACCAGGCCGAGACGCTCTTTTCCGTCGACCTGCCGGAACCGCTCGACCCCGCCGGGCTCTCGGCGCTCCTCCACCGCCGGGTCGCCGTCTACGACAAGGACCGCGAGGGCCATTACAACCTCATTTCGGCGCTCCACAAAGCGATACGCGGCTCGGACCCGCAGGCCGCGCTCTACTATCTCGCCCGGATGCTGACCGCCGGCGAGGAGCCGCTCTTCCTGCTGCGCCGGCTGATCCGGGCGGCGGTCGAGGATATCGGCCTCGCCGACCCCCAGGCCCTGGTCCAATGCATCGCCGCCAAGGAAAGCTACGACTTCCTCGGCTCCCCCGAAGGCGAGCTCGGCATCGCCCAGGCCTGCCTCTACCTCGCCACCGCTCCCAAATCGAACGCGGTCTACGTCGCCCAGAAGGCCGCTTGGCGCTCGGCGCGCGAAAGCGGCTCGCTGATGCCGCCCAAGAACATTCTCAACGCCCCGACGAAGCTGATGAAGGAGGTCGGCTACGGCAAGGGCTACACATACGACCATGATTCGGAGGGCGGCTTTTCCGGCGACAATTACTGGCCGGAGGAAATGCGGCCGCAGTCCTTCTACACGCCCACGGACAGGGGGTTCGAGAAGCGGGTGGCGGAGCGGCTCGCCTGGTGGGACGAGCAGCGAAAGGCGAGGCGCGATGATTGAGGCGATCGAGATGACCATTGCCCATGACGTCATGCCAGCGAAGGCTGGCATCCCAGTGGGTGAAGGGCGCCGACGGTCTTCACCCCCCGGGGCCCCAGCCTTCGCTGGGGCGACGTGGATAGTCGCGACGCTGCTCTTTGCGGCCCCCGCCTCGGCCCAGGTCGACCGGCCCGAATATGTCCGGGCCCTCGCGGCCGGCTACAAGGCGTCTTTCCTGTGCAGCGACCTGTTCAACGCCGGGCAGAGCGAGGAGCAGGTCGCGAAGGACGATTTCAAGCGAATCTATCCCGAGCTCGAGCCGCTCATCCCCGGCCTCGAGGCGAAGATCGACCGCGGCTCGAAGACGGTCAGCGTCGACTTCAGCGACAAGCTGCCGCCGCGCATCGCCGCCTGGCGCCCGCACCTGGGCTGCGCGCAGCTTCCGATTGGGGCCCGCGCCGACGCAGTCCGTCTGCTGCCGCGGCTCGGGACCAATCCCGCAGTGGATCGCAATGACCGGCTGCCCTGGCCGAACGGCGACCGCAATGCGTCCGCCAGTCCCAAGGGCGATGCGCGCGCCCTCGCCGGAACTGTCGCGGCCGCCTTCGACCGCCGCACCTACGGGCAGGGGAGCGAGACGACCGCCGTGATCGTCGTCCAGGACGGCAGGATCGTCGCCGAGCGCTACCGGGCCGATTTCGACAAGCACATGTCGCAGCGCACCTGGTCGGTCGCCAAGAGCCTCGCAGGAACGATCGTCGGCGCCGCAGTCCAGGAGGGCGTTCTCGACGTCGACTCGCCGGCGCCGATCCCGGAATGGCGGCGTCCCGGCGATCCCCGCGCCGCGATCACCACCGGTCACCTTCTTGCAATGGCCAGCGGCCTCCACAGCGACGCTGCGGGCAACCGCACCGACGCCACCTATTTCGGTGGAAGCTCGGTCACCGAGAATGCGACCCAATGGCCGCTCGAGGCCGCGCCCGGCACGCGCTTCCGCTACGCCAATAACGACACCCTGCTCGCCATCCGGGGCCTCCGGGCGAAGCTCGGCGACGGCGAACGCGCTCTGGCCTTCCCGTTCGAGGCCCTGCTCTGGAAGATCGGGATGACCCGGACCGTCCCGGAGACCGACTGGCAGGGAAATTTCATCCTCTCCAGCCAGGTCTGGACCACCGCCCGGGACCTTGCCCGCCTCGGCCTCCTCTACCAGAATGACGGGGTCTGGAACGGCGAGCGGATCCTTCCGCCCGGCTGGGGCGGCTACGTCTCCCGCCACGGCCCTGCGCAACCGGCGTCCGGCTACGGCTACGGCGCCACTTTCTGGACCTTTCCGAAGGCCGCCGGCCTCCCGGCCGACGCCTATATCGCCCAGGGCAATCGCGGCCAGTATCTGGCGATAATTCCCTCGCGGCGGATCGTGATCGTCCGGCGCGGCTATGACGGGCCCGGCACCGGCTTCGATCCGGCGCCTTTCGTCCGGGACGTGCTCGCCGCCCTGCGCTGAATCGGAACCCCTTGCAGCGCTCGTCATTGAGCAGGTGAGCGGCGCGCGGCCGCTCTCAAGTAAGGGGACGTGCGCATGTACCGCAACGAGGCCGGAGACGGCGATTACTTGCAGGCCCAGCTCATGCACTGGGGGCCGAAGATACTGGCCGCCATTGCAATCCTCGTCATCGCCTGGCTGCTCGCGCGAGCGGCCAAATGGGCGATCGCCAAGGTCGTCGACAAGGTGCCCGCGCTGAGGAAACATTATGAGGCTGAGCCGGGCAAGACGCTCGGAAGCCTGATCGGCGACATCGTCTTCTGGCTGATCATCCTCATCGGGATCATGCTCGCCGTCCAGCCGCTCGAGCTCGGCGGAGTCCTCGATCCTGTCCGTCAGCTCACCACCAACGCCCTGGCCTTCATCCCGAACGTGGTCGGAGCGGGGCTCATCTTCTTCATTGGGCTGATTGTGGCTAGGATCGTCCGGCGGCTGGTCGAGGGCGCCCTGCTCGCCGCGAATGCGGACGGATGGCTTCGAAAGGCGGGTCTCTCGGCGAACGCCGGCACCGTTCCGGCAAGCCCGGAGGGCGCCGCGCCCGCCATCGCCGGCAGCCGTACCTCGATCAGCAAGTCGGTCGGGATGGTCGTCTTCTTCCTGATCATGATCCCGGTGACGATCTCGGCCCTCGACGCGCTCAAGATAGAGGCGATTTCCGGCCCGGCGACCCAGATGCTCCACACCATCCTGGATTCGATCCCGCTGGTGATCGGCGCCCTGATCCTGCTCGCCATCGGCTTCCTCCTCGGCAAGCTTGCCAAGCAGGCGATCGAGCAATTGCTCCCGTCGATGGGCTTCGACCGGTCGGTCAGCGCGATCGGAATCTCCACCGAAGGCGGATCGCCCTCCCGCGCCGTCGGAACGGCCGTGATGCTCGCGATCGTCATCTTCTTCGCGATCAAGGCGGCCGAGCTGCTTCAGTCGCCGCTCATCGCGGCGATGCTGGCCGAGGTGCTCGAGCTTGGAAGCAAGGTATTGTTCGGAGCGGTGATCATCCTCGGCGGAGTCGCGATCGCCCGGATCGTGTCCAACCTGGTCGGCGGCGCGGGCACCGAGGGCTGGCTTCCGACGATCCTGAGGTGGGCGATCATCGCCCTGGCGGTGGCCATCGGCCTTCGGTTCATGGGCCTCGCCAACGAGATCGTGATCATCGCCTTCGCCTCGATCATCGGCTCGGCGGCCGTCGCCTGCGCACTCGCCTTCGGGCTTGGCGGGCGGCCGACGGCACACAAGCTGCTGGAGCAGTGGACCGAGTCGAATTCGGTGCCCGTGGCGCCGTCCCGGCCGCGGCCTCCCAAAGCGCCGACGCCGCCGTCGGACGAACAGCCGCCGCTGGTGTGACGTTCTCGCCCTCCCCATCGCTGCGCGACGGGGAGGACTGAGAATGGCCCGCTCCCACCCCTTCACGCGCTTCGCCGCGATCGACTGGTCGGGCGCGAAGGGGAAGCGCCACAAGGGGATCGCGATCGCAGTCGCCGAGGCTGGGACGGCGGCTCCCCGCCTCGTCCGGCCTGACCATGTCTGGTCGCGCACCGAGGTTCTCGAGTGGCTGCTCGCCGAGGCGCAGGCCAGGCCGACCCTGTTCGGCTTCGACTTCAGCTTCGCTCCACCGATTGCCGAGCGCGGGGAGTATCTGCCGGGAGAGAAGGGCGTCCCGTCGACGGCTCGGGAATTCTGGGCCTATGTCGAAAGCCGGAGCGGCGACGAGGACCTGGGCGCCGCCAGCTTCCTCGAACGCACCCACCGGCGACATTTCTATTTCGGAATCGCCGACGGCGAGAAGGCCCGCTTCATGCACTTCCGCCAGTGCGACGCCCAATTGAACGCCCAGGGCGGCCGAAAGACCGCCAGCGCCTACGACGCGATCGGAGCCGCCCAGGTCGCCAAGGCGAGCTTCTCGGGCATGCGGCTGCTCCATCATTTGGGCGGAAGGGTCGCGGTCTGGCCGATGGACGAATTACCCGAGCGCGGCAGCGCGGTCGTCGAGATCTATACGCGGATATATCTGCGCCGGGCGGGCCTTCGTGGTACGAAGCTCCGGTCCGGGGCCGAGCTGGACCAGGCGCTGCTCGGGCTCGGCAGCCGCCCGGCGCGCCTTCGCTTCGAGCCGAACGACCACCAGACCGACGCCCTCGTCACCGCCGCCGGGATGCGGGCGCTGGCGACCGCGGAGCCCCGGGCCTTCGCCCCGCAGGGCCTGACGGCGGAACTGGCCCGGACGGAAGGCTGGACGTTCGGAATCCTCTAAAAGTCCTCCCCCGGTTTTCCGGGGCGGGGGGGACCGCGCGCAGCGCGGTGGAGGGGTCTACGGATTCAGAAAGGCCCCTCCACCAGGCTTCGCCTGGTCCCCCTCCCCTGCAAATGCAGGGGAGGACATTCACCCCGTCACACCGCAT
>DASVUW010000446.1:0-5454 GCA_036386845.1 Allosphingosinicella sp.
CTCCGTCATTGCGAGGAGCGAAGCGACGAAGCAATCCAGGGGGTCCGCAGCCGAACTAGATTGCTTGGCTTCGCTCGCAATGACGGAGGATGGGTTAGATCAGGCCGTCGCTTTCCACGGCTAGTCCGGGAATGGTGATGCTCTCGATGCGCTCGCCGACGGGAGTAGATCGGCTTTCGCGATAAAGGCTCTCCGCAGGGCTCCAGAACTGGTGAAGCGTCGCTGCCGGAATCTCCAACACCCAGTATTCTGGCACGCCCTTCGATGCGTAAAGCGCAGCCTTCTCCTTCAGATCGAACGCAGCGGTCGAGTCCGAAATCTCGACGGCCAGGGCGACGGAATCGAGCGGGATATACCCCTCTCCCCGCGGAGCGGCTGTGACGCAGATGTCCGGTTCCGGCGCACTCAGCGGCGGCATCGCAACTGAGCCTTCGACAATTGGCATAAGGGACGAGCCGATCGAATTGAGCGCCGTCCTCAAGCGAAAGTGGAGTTCGCTCTTGGCAAACGAATGTGGACGAAACTGCCCCTGCATCGCGTAGATCGCTCCCTCGATCAGCTCCGTCTTCGCGTAGCGGTCGAACGCACCGGATCGGTCGAGCAGCTCGAACTGCTCAATGGTCAGTTTCACCGGAAGGGGCACGTTGATCGGCTGGATGACTGTCACACTGCGCCTCTTACCACACTTGCGCGACACAAACGAAATCCCGATGAGGCGGTTCATGCCCCAGCCCGAAGTTTCCGAAGCCCTCCGAGCCGCCGCGCTCGTCTCCAAGGCCTGGCCCTACGAGGAAGCGCGCAAGCTGTTGAAGCGCTACCCCGACGGCCCGCCGCGCGGCGAGATCCTGTTCCAGACCGGCTACGGCCCGAGCGGCCTCCCGCATCTCGGCACTTTCCAGGAAGTGGCCCGAACCCTGATGGTCCGCCATGCCCTCTCGGAGATGATCGACTGGCCCAGCCGGCTGATCGCCTTCTCCGACGACATGGACGGGATGCGTAAGGTCCCGCCCGGCGTGCCTCACCAGGACATGATGCACGCGCATCTCGACCGGCCGCTCAGCAAGGTGCCGGACCCCTTCGGCTGCGGGCACGAAAGCTATGCCGCCCACAACAACAACCTGCTCCGGCAATTCCTCGACCGCTTCGGCTTCGACTACGAGTTCCTGGCCTCGTCGGATTGCTACGGCTCCGGCCGCTTCGACGAGGTGCTCCGGCAGGTGCTTCGCAAATATCGGGATATTCTCGACATTATGCTTCCGACGCTTCGCGAGGAGCGGCGGCTGACCTACTCCCCGGTGCTCCCGATCAGCCCGGCAAGCGGCAAGGTTCTTCAGGTCCCCGTCGAGGTTGTCGACGCCGAGGCGGGGCTGGTCCGCTACACCGACCCCGAGAGCGGCCTGGAGGTCGAGCAGTCGATTCTCGGCGGCGGAGCCAAGCTTCAGTGGAAGGTCGACTGGGCGGCCCGCTGGGTGGCGCTCGGCATCGATTACGAGATGTCCGGCAAAGACCATATCGACGGGGTGATCCAGAGCTCGAGGATTGCCCGGGCGCTGGGAGCCCGGCCGCCCGAAGGCTTCAATTACGAGCTCTTCCTCGACGAGAATGGCGAGAAGATATCGAAGACCAAGGGCAACGGAGTCACGATCGACGAATGGCTGTCCTACGCCCCCCGCGAAAGCCTCGCTTTCTACATCTACCGGGAGCCGAAACGCGCCAAGCAGCTCAGCCTCGGCATCATCCCGAGGGCCGTCGACGAATATTACCAGTTCCTCGCCGCCTATCCAGGCCAGGAGTGGGACAAGAGGCTCGGCAATCCGGTCCACCACGTCCATGCCGGCAGGGTGCCCGATGCCGTGCTTCCGATCAGCTTCGCCCTGCTGCTGAACGTCGCGAGCCTGCCGGGCGTGGGGGACCGGGAGACGGTGTGGAGCTTCCTCCGCCGCTACGATCCCGCGCTGACGCCCGAGGCCAGTCCGGAGCTCGACAGGCTCGTCTCCTATGCGGTCGAATATGGAAGCCGCTTCGTCGCGCCCTCGCTCCGCCGGCGGCCGCCGACGCCCGAGGAGGTGCCGGCGCTCCGCGAGCTGGATGCGCTTCTGGCCGGCGAGCACGGCGCCGGCCGGGAGGGCGAGGATCCGGCCGCCCTCCTGCAGAACCACGTCTACGAGATCGGCAAGAAATATTACGGCAAGGAACGCCTCCGGGACTGGTTCAAGGCCCTCTACGAGACCCTGCTCGGAAGCGACCAGGGCCCCCGAATGGGAAGCTTCATCGCCCTCTACGGAGTCGAGAACAGCCGGAGGCTGATCGCTGAGGCGCTGGAATCGGCGGGGCCGCCGGTCTGACGGCAGGCAATTCCGAAGACCGCTTCCACGCCGATCATCGCCGTTGTGCCGGCGGGCCGAGCGGGCGCAGGCCGAGCCGGTCGAGCCGCCTGAGATAATCTTCTTGCCGATAACCCTGGAAGGTCAGTCGCCCGCTGAGCCGGTCGAGCAGGATCAGCCCGCGCGAGCCGCGCTCGAAATCGCCGGCGCCGCACATCGAGGCATCGACGGAGCGGAGGCGAAGCATTTGCCCCCGCCGCACCGGCCCCTTCAGGACCCGGACCACGCGCACGAGGCCGGGCCTGTGGCGGCGCGAACCTTCTATCGCGACGACCTCGACCATCGCTTTTGCCCGAAGATAGCTGTCACGGGCGAAGGCGTCGCGCTGCTCTTCGATCGGTCTTGGATCCTCCGGGATCGAGCAGGCCAGGCCGGCCCTGGGGAGGACCGCCATCAGCGCGACCGTGAACGCGGCGAATCGCATGCGGCATTGTGCGGCCCCGAGCCGCTCCCGACAATCCCGACCAACTGATTGTCGCCCCAGCGAAGGCTGGGGCCCCGGGGGGTGAAGTTCCCAGCGCCTTTTACCCGCGGGGACCCAGCCTTCGCCGGGATGACGATCCTATCCCTTCTTCGCGGCGATCCAGTCGTCGATCTTCTTCTCGAGCACCGCCAGCGGTAGGGCGCCGGTCATCAGCACCTGGGCGTGGAAATCGCGAATGTCGAAGCGGGGGCCCAGCGCCTTTTCCGCCCGCGCGCGCAGTTCGCTGATCTTGAGCTGGCCGATCTTGTAGGCGAGTGCCTGGCCCGGGATTGCGATGTAGCGCTCGGTCTCCGCCGTCGCATTGCTACGCCCGCGCGAGCTGTTGTCGAGGATGTACTGGATCGTCCGGTCGCGGGTCCAGCCCTTGGAATGGATGCCGGTGTCGACCACCAGCCGGATCGCCCGGAAGAGCTGCGAATCGAGATAGCCGAAATATTGATAGGGGTCGGTATAGACGCCCAGCTCGCGGCCCAGGGTCTCGGCATAGAGGCCCCAGCCCTCGACATAGGCCGTGTTCCCGCCGAAGCGCATGAAGCTCGGCAGCGCCTCGTTCTCCTGGGCGAGGCTGATCTGGAAATGGTGCCCGGGCGCGCCCTCGTGGAGATAGAGAGTCTCCATCGTCGGGATCGTCCGCGACGGGAGGTCGTAGGCGTTGAAATAGAAGACTCCGGGCCTCGATCCGTCGGTCGTCCCGCTCTGGTAGGAGCCCCGGGCCGCGCCCTTCTCGGTCAGCGCGGGGACTGGGCGGATCTCCAGCGGAGTCTTGGGTAGGGTCGAGAACAGCTTCGGCAAGGTGACGTCCAGCCTCTTGCCGATCGCGACATAGCCCTGCTGAAGCGCCTCGCGCGACTTCGGCTTGAACTTCGGGTCGGTCCGGATGTGCTCGAAGAATTGCTGGAGCGTTCCGGTGAAGCCCACCTGCGCCTTCACCGCCTCCATCTCGCCATGGATCCGGGCTACTTCGGCAAGCCCGATCCGGTGGATCTCGTCGGGGCTCATGTCGGTGGTCGTGCTCAGGGCGACCAGGTGGCGGTAGAGGGCCGGCCCGCCCTTCATGTCCTGAAGCCCGACCGTCGGCCGGGCCTTGGGCAGATAGCGGTCGCGGATGAAGTCGCGAAGCCGGGTCACCGCCGGCCGGATCTTCGTCGAGATCGACGCGGCATAGGCGGCCCGCAGCCGCGCCCGGTCGGCTTCCGGGACCTCCGCCGGAAAAGTGGCCACGGGCCGGTAGAAGCTGCTTCCTTCGACGCCTTCGGCAAGCATCGCGTCGAGCTGCTCGACGACGTTGGCCATGACCAGCCTCGGCTGGACCACGCCCGCCGCCAGGCCCTGCTCCATCCGGGCGATCGCGCCGTCGGCGAGCCGGACGAAATCGTCGGTTCGGGAAAGGCCGTTCTCATAGTCCCTGACGGTCTTGTAGGGGGCGATGCCCTGCCCGGAGCTCAACTCGGCGAAGAAGGTGTGGAAGCCGTTGAAATGGTCGACCGGCCGGACGGCCGTCGCGGCGAAGAGCTCGCCCTCGAGGCCGCGCAGATCCATTCGCCGCTGCCATTGGAAGACGTCATACGCGACCCGCTCTTCGGCGCTGAGGGCGCTGCGGTCGACGGCGGCGAGCGCCGCCAGGTCGGACCGGGCGGCCTCGCGCTCGGAGTCGTAATAGGTATCGCTGAAATAGTCGCCGAGACGGTCGGCGTAGCGAAGGTCGCCGCGCGCCGTCGCCAGGACGGGGTTGCGGCGAAGGCTCGCCTCGTCGCTGTCGCGAAACAGCGCGGCGAGGGCCTGCGAGGCCGTCGCCCGCGGCGCCTCGGCGGGGCTCGAGAAGGCCGCATCGGGGTGGGAGGAGGCGGCGCAGCCGGCGAGGAGAGCCGCCAGAAGGCCGCCGATGATCTTTGATGGTTGCATGCAGCGTCTCCCGTGGTTCGGCATCTTTTGCCTCCCTGCCGCGAAGCGGTGGGGAGGGGGACCACACGAAGTGTGGTGGAGGGGTAACTGGCTCGGCAGAAGAGGTTTCCCGCGCGACCCTCGAACTTTCGAGTCAGGTCACCCCTCCACCATGCTTCGCATGGTCCCCCTCCCCATCTGGCGATGGGGAGGCAAACTATTTCGTCGCCGCGATCCAGTCGTCGATCTTCTTCTCCAGCACCGCCATCGGAAGCGATCCCGTCATCAGCACCTCGGCATGGAACGCTCGCGGGTCGAACCGGGTGCCCAGAGCGGCCTCCGCCTTGGCCCTCAGGCGCTGGATGGTGAGCGCTCCGACCTTGTAGGCGAGCGCCTGGCCCGGGATGGCGATGTAGCGCTCGACCTCTGCAGTGACCTCGGTCCGGCTCATCCCGCTGTTCGCCAGCATGTAGTCGATCGCCCGCTCGCGGCTCCACCCCTTGGAATGAATCCCCGTGTCCACGACGAGGCGCATGGCCCGGAGCATCTCGTCGTTCAGCCCGCCGAAGCGCTGATAGGGGTCGGTCTCGAGGCCGAGCTCGTCCCACAAGGTTTCGGCGTAGAGCGCCCAGCCTTCCACATAGGCGGTATTGCCGCCGAACCGCATGAACGCGGGCAGCGACTCATTTTCCTGGGCGAGGCTGA
>DASVUW010000447.1:0-2399 GCA_036386845.1 Allosphingosinicella sp.
CGAACATCGTCTCTTCCTCCCTTCCCGGCCGGCCGCCCGTTACCCTGGATGGGTGACGGTCTGCCGACAGTTTCGAGGGAGACACGAAAAAGGAGAGAAACCCGGCGGCTCCTCTCCCTCGAATTCGGTTCTCAGCTGAGACCTGGAGCCGCCCCTCCGGGGGACGGCCCTTTCTCGGCTCGTCCCTATTGTGCTGCTTCGGTCGCTTGCGGCATGTCGACGCAGACGAACTTGCGGCCCAGTTTCCCGTCGCGAAACGAGACTCGGCCGTCGGTAAGCGCAAAAAGGGTGTGATCCTTGCCGATCCCGACATTCGTGCCCGGATACCAGCGGGTGCCGCGCTGACGCACGATGATGTTGCCCGCGACCACGGTTTCGCCGCCGAACTTCTTCACGCCCAGACGACGGCCCGCGCTGTCGCGACCGTTGCGTGAGGATCCGCCTGCTTTCTTATGTGCCATGACTAAGCTCTAATCTCTTTTCGGTTTACGCGTCTTTATCAGCGGCGGGCTTCTTTGGGGAAGCCTTTTTCTTCGCAGCGACCGGGCTGTCGACCATCTCGCTCTCGGCGCCGTCCACTTTCAGCGGAGCCTGGGGCTGAGGTTCGGTCGAAGCCGGAGCCTCGGGGGCGTCGGCCTTCTTCGCCTTCTTCGGAGCCTCGGCGGCGGGCGCCTCGGCAGCCGGAGCGGCGGCGGCGGGAGCCTCGGTCGAAGCGGCGGCCACGGGGGCCTCCTCGGCGGGCTTCTCGGCCTTCGCCTTCTTCGGCTGCTCGGCCTTCTCGTCGCCGATCGCGGTGATCCTCAGGATCGTGTGCTGCTGGCGATGGCCCTTCTTGCGGCGGTAATTGTGCCGGCGGCGCTTCTTGAAGATGATCACCTTGTCGGCCTTGGCCTGGGCGATGATCTCGGCGGAGACAGTGAGGCCGTCGGTCGAGCGCAGGTCGGCGCCCTCGCCGGCGAGCAGGACGTCGTCCAGCCTGATGGTGTCGCCGGCCTCTCCGGACAGCTTCTCGACGACGATCTTGTCTCCGGCGGCGACGCGATACTGCTTGCCGCCCGTGCGCACGACTGCGAACATGGCTTTTTCTCAACTCAAATGCATGTGCCCGCCGGGGAACACCCCCGCGAGAGGAAGTGCGCAGCTATCGAAGGCGGCCGTGAGTGTCAACCGAGGAGAGGCCATTTCGTCACCCCAGCGAAGGCTGGGGTCCCGAGGGGTGAAAGGCGCCGCGGTCTTCACCCCCTGGGGCCCCAGCCTTCGCTGGGGCGACGGATTTAGTGCCTGTGCTCGCGCTTGAGCTGGTAGCGGCCCCTGGAAACCGTGTCGAACAGCCCGGAGATGGCCGGATGGTCGACCGGCTCGTCGCTGTCGTCGACCAGCAAATTCTGCTGGCTGACATAAGCGGTGTAGGAGGATTCCCCGTTCTCGGCCAGCAGGTGGTAGAAAGGCTGGTCCTTGGGCGGGCGGATGTCCTCGGGGATCGCCTCATACCATTCCTCGCTGTTGGCGAAGACGGGGTCGACGTCGAAGATGACTCCGCGGAAGTCGAACAGACGGTGGCGGACCACCTCGCCGATCGCGAAGCGGGCATGGGCGACCGGAGGCGCGAGCGGAGCCGGCGCCGAATTGCCGGTAAGGAATTTGTCCGACCGTTCCATCACGAACCCTATGTAGGGCCTCGGGCGCGGCAGGCAAGCGAGGGTGGGGGGACCCGACACCTTGGCAAGCCGGAACGCTTGGGCTAAGCGCCCGCCCAGTCGACCGGCCCCCGCTTTCGAGCAGGGGCTCAATCCCCCAATGCGGAGAGGTGCCGGAGTGGTCGATCGGGGCGGTCTCGAAAACCGTTGAGCGCGTAAGCGTTCCGAGGGTTCGAATCCCTCCCTCTCCGCCAATCCCTTTGATCGCCGATGATCGCGCCGCGCCTGGCTCTCAGCTCCTGATTTTGACGGCGGCGCGCCCGGCGAGGCGTGCGGCGCCCGGTCTGAGGGGTCGATCTCGAAAAGGCGTGGAACAGCGCTGACGATCGGATGAAGGCGGGCGAGGCGCACGGCGTGCCTCTCGCTCAGGCTGCCGTGGAAGCCGCGCGGCAGGTCGGGGAGCTGAATGCTCCCTGTGCGCCTGCTGAGTGGAGAAAGCGAGATGGGCGTTACAGTTTTTGGCTTTGGAGATCCTCCAGCTTGTCCCCAGGCGGGGGAAATTCGAGCCTGAACCTCGCCCCCCGCTCGGCTGGAAGCAATCGGACGTCCCCACCGTGAGCGCGCATGATCTCGCGGGTAAGGTGGAGGCCAAGGCCGCAGCCCCCAGGCACGGTGCTGTCGCGGCAGAATGGTTCGAACAAGCGAGGCCGGAGGTTTGGGTCAACGCCCGGACCCTCGTCCACCACATCAACCGTCCGCTCC
>DASVUW010000448.1:0-11643 GCA_036386845.1 Allosphingosinicella sp.
ACCGCCGCCGCGGAAGTCGAGGCCTGGCTCGCCGCGACCGCGCTCGATCCGGCCTGCTCCTCCAACGTCGAGACCGGCGATCCTTTCTTCCCCCTTCGCCGCCCGCTCAGACTCGACGACGGCACCTGCCTGGGCTGGATACTGCTCGGCCCCCATCCCGACCGCTCCAGGCTCAGCACCGCGGAGCTCGACGCGCTCGACGAGCTTGCCGGGCCGGTGGCGCGCGCCGTCCGAGTGGTCCTTATGCGGCAGGCGCGCGAGCAGGAGGTCGCCGACTCGATCGCCCGATGCCAAAGGCAGATCGACTCGCTCATGGCCCGGTTCGCGGCGAGCCCCGCCGGACACAATTGAAACACGGCTCGGGCCGGCCCGGCATGAAGCTGCAACAGGGCTGGATTAACCCCCGCCAGCAAGGTTATTGTTCGTTTTCCGCAGGGGAAGTTGGATCGATGGAAAGTTTCGCGCGCATCGCTCTCAAGGCCGCCGCCGCGGCCGCCATGCTTGGTGCTCCAGCCGTGCTGACGGCGGCTCCGCTCGTCGTCCGCTCGGCCGGGCCCTCGGCCAAGTCCTACCCGCCGGGCCGGGCCGTGGGCGAGAACATGCCGGTGATCCTGAAGGCAGGCGACGTCGTCACCGTGCTCGCTCCGTCCGGCGCCCGCACCCTGCGCGGGCCGGGCACGTTCAAGGTGGCCGGCGGAGGCACCGCCCCAGCCTTTAACGCCCGCTCGCGCTTCAGCGCGATGCGCGGCCCCGAAGTGCCGCCGTCGCCCGGCCTGTGGGACGTCGACGTCTCGAAGAGCGGCAACGTCTGCCTTTCCGACCCCGCCAAAGTCGTGCTCTGGCGTCCGGCCGCCGCCGCCGACGCGACTCTGCAGGTCACGCCTTCGAACGGCGCAGGCCAGCCGGTCGCCTGGCCGGCGGGGCGCCTGGTGCAGCGCTGGCCGCAGCAGCTCCCCATCGCGGACGGCGCCGAATATTCGCTGAAATGGGCCGATGCGGGCGAGTCGACCCGGCTCAGGTTCAAGACCGTCGCGGCGGCGGGCGACGACCCGACCGTCCTCGCCAAGGCGCTGATCGACAATGGCTGCGAGGCCCAGCTCGACCTGCTCCTGAAAGCGGCGCCGCAGGAATGAGCCGGGCTCGTCCGCAGCAATCGTGAAGCAAAAAAGGACCGGGCGCTTCGTCACCTAAGCGCCCGATCCTGCCATGAGAGGAAGCCATTCAACTCGATGGTGGCGGCTCTATAGCAGGCTGGACGCCAGCCGTAAACCATTGATTTTATTCGTATTGCCCGGCCGCCCGCCGACTCGCCGCCTCGCAGCGCCGCGTTCCTTCGTCCTTGCGCTCTTGCTCCCCGGCCCCGCCCTGGCGCATAGGCCGCGGCCATGCGCATCCAGGCGTGCACGAAGCGGGCTGCTCTTGGCTCCGCTCTTCCCGTCGCTTTCCTCCTCGCGGCCTGCGGTCCGGGCGATCCCGAGGCGAGCCGGGGGTCCGTCGATCCGGCCTCGCCGGCCGGCTCCGGGGGCGCCCTCCCGGCTCCCAAGCCGGCCGTCGCGACGGCGGGCGGGCTGAACATGGCGAGCGACGGGGCCGATCTGATCCGGCTGGAGCATGAATATGCCCGCGCGCTGATGCAGAAGGACCGCGCCTTCCTGATGCGCTTCTACGCCTCCGACTGGCGCGGCGGGAACTGGATGGGCTTCTGGTCCAAGTCGACGATGCTCAAGTCGGTCCTCGACGCCCGCTACGTGATCAAGTCGATGAACGTGCGCGACCTCAAGGTCCGGGTGATGGGCGACGTCGCCGTCGTCCAGGGCGTGGACGAGGAGGTCACGTCCCTCGACGGCAAGGACACCAGCGGCAAATGGGCCTTCACCGACGTCTTCGCCCGAAGGGGCGGCCAGTGGGTGGCGATCGCCAGCCATACGAGCGAGGTGAACCCGACGGGGGAGTAAGGGCACCCGATCGCGAGCGTCACCCTGAACTCGTTTGGCGCCTATCCCCTTGGGACCTGTGGACGCCCACCACTTTCCGTCATTCCGGCGAAGGCCGGAATCCATGAACAGGGTCGGTCGAGAACCTAGTGCTACGGTGTTCGTGGATCCCGGCCTTCGGCTTCGCCGAAGTTTATCCTGAGCGCCGCCGCAGGCGGCGTCGAAGGGCCGGGATGACGGCCCTCGGGAGATATTACATATCGCTACGGGATAGACGCGAACATTCTTAATGCTGAACAAGTTCAGCATGACGAGGAGAAAGCGGGAAAAACGGGACAGATATTTTTCGCGGCTCGTCGGAGGCGACGCTCGGTCGCCTCACTCCAAAATGTATATTGTCCCTATTTTCCGCAGCTACGTGCTTGGCCCCTGCGCCGCCGGCTTCGACCAACAGGGGCCATCACTTTTTCCGCGCGGGGTTGCCGACGACAGTGGCGCCGGCGGGGACATCGCGCGTGACGATGCTCCCGGCGCCGACGATCGCATCGTCGCCGATCGTGACTCCCGGCAGGATGATCGCGCCTCCGCCTATCCAGACATTTGCGCCGATCGTCACGGGCCGGCCGAAGCGCACTTTCCGTCGTCGCAGCCGGGGGTCCCGCGGGTGATCTGAGGCAAGGATCTGGACCGCCGGACCGATGGCGGTCCCTTCGCCGATGGAGACCGGCTCGACGTCCAGGACGACGCAATTGAAGTTCAGGAAGGCTCCGGGCCCCAGCGAGATGTTATACCCATAATCGCAGAAAAACGGAGGGCGAATGAGGGCATCCTCCCCGACCGAAGCGAACCGCTCTACCAGCAGGGAATATCTTTCCTCGTCGCTCAGGCCCCGGCCGTTGAAGCGGTCGATCCACTCTCCCGTCGGGCCCGGCGACGCCGGGCCGATCTCGCGTCCTGTCGCCATGTCCGCTCCCCGCCGAGCGCCACGTGTACGAAAGCCGGCGTCCGCTTTCCACCCACAGCGGTCATTGGCGCCCAGCCATCCGCCGCTCAGGCGCGACGAGCCTTGGTGTATTGCATGACTAATACTCTCATGCTAGTCTGCCCCCATGGCTGAAGAAATTGAAATCGCGCCCGAAAAGGCCCGCACCATGGCCGTCCGGGATGAACCGGGGCGCCTGTCCATCATGGCCGAGCCTCCCTCGCCCCCCGTGCTGGCACGTCTCCACGCCCTCGTCCGGCGCGGCTACACGGCCGAGCTTGGAGCCCCGGGCAACCCGGACCGGTTGGTGCTCCGCCATCTCGGCCTCGCTCCCGATCTCGTGCTTCACTCGAACGGCGACCTCGAGGGCCTCGACGCGCGCCGGCCGCGCTTCAAGCGTCATATCGATCCGCCGGCCCCGATCGGCGGCGGCACGGACTCCGATCATCTGCGCTTCATGCGATTCCTCGACACCGTCCCGAAGGCGACCTTCTGGCACCGCAACCGCCCGTGGCGTAAGAAATATCTCTATCTGCCGGCCGTGCTGGTCGTTGTCTGGTTCGTCTGCGTGATGCTGACGGTGACGGTGATCAGCCCCTGACCTGCACCAAGGCCAGGCCGTCGCCCGGCCGTCCTCAGCCGTGGAGATAGCGCGCGGGCAGGTTCGATTCGGTGGCGAGGACGAGCTGCCAGCGGACGTCTCCCTGTCCCGGGCCGTGCGGAGGGTGCTGGCGGTCGGGGAGGACCGTGTTTCCCTCCTGCGCAATCTCGTTGCCGCATCCGACGCAGCGATAGATGCCGCCGCTCGGTATGTGCAGGCCGGCCGGGAGAACCTGGTCGAAGGACGAGTTCTTGCTCGGTCTCAGGTAGTTCGAATATTTGTAGAGCGCCAAGTTTCCCTCCCGATCCCGCTCAGGCGGGCCCGGACATCGTCTAGCGCAAGAGGGTTACCGCGCCGCTAATTCTTCGCGGGCAAGGCGAGCCGGCCGGCCTTATTTCCGGGCCACCACCGAGTCCCAGTCGCCGCCGCCTCCGACCAGCCAGGTGAAGGCGTGGTCCCGCTCGAGGAGCACCCCCGAGTCGAGGCCTGCGGGCGGCTCCGTCCCTTCGTCCCGGGCGATCAGCGAAGCGAGCTGGTAGCAGAAATTGAGGTCCGCGCAGTCCAGTATCTCCCCGGCCGGGCGGAGCGCGGCGCGGGCGAGCAGTTCCTCGCGGTGGCAATAGACCAGCGGCTCGAGTATCTCGAACGGCTCGGTCTGGGCGTCGGCGCGCTTCATCGACTCCGCGAGCCCGACCGACCAGAACAGAGGCAAAGCCGCCTCGAACCGCCAGCCGAAATTGCAGGTCTCGAGCGGGTCGCGCTGCGGATCCTCGAACCATTGCCATTCGGCGGTGGAGAAAGGCGGCCGGTAGATGTCGACCAGGCTGTCGATGGTCTCGGGCTTCACCCCGGTGGCCTCGCAGGCGATCAGCACCAGCGCCAGGGCCCTGAGCGTGATGATTTCGGCTTCCGGAAAAACCACTTCCTCTTCGGAAGGAAGCCGCATCAGGCCGGGATGATAAATGACGCCCTCGGCCTGGAGCCGGTCGTGAGTCCGGCCGCGGCGCGCCTCGGCGTCCGGGGGGATGGTCACTCGCGGCCGCTCCCCTCCCCCACGGCGGGGAAGCTCAGATAGGCGAGGCGCCGGACCTCGCGCCGCCCGCGCACGACCGTGTCGAGGATCAGCCCGACCCCGAAGCTCAGGAAGGCCACGACCATCAGACCGGTGACGAGGATGGCCGTCGGGAAGCGCGGCACCAGCCCGGTCTCGGCGTAAGTGAGAATCAGCGGGACTGCGAGGACGAGCGCGAGGCCGGCGAGGAAGGCCGCGAACCCGCCGTAGAAGAGGGTCGGACGCTCGATCCGGAAGAGATGCAGGATGGTGCGCATGATCCGCCAGCCGTCGCGATAGGTGGAAAGCTTCGACTCCGAGCCTTCGGGGCGGGCGCCGTAGGCCGTCACCACCTCGGCGACCGGCATTGCAAGCTCGAGCGCGTGGACGCTGATCTCGGTCTCGGTCTCGAAGCCGCGCGACAGGGCCGGGAAGCTCTTCACGAAGCGGCGCGAGAACACCCGGTAGCCGGAGAAGATGTCGGTGAAGCTCCGCCCGAACAGGCCGGCGAGGATCCCAGTGAACAGCCGGTTGCCGAGGCGGTGGCCGCGCCGATACGCCTCCTCGACCTCCGATTTGCGGGCGCCCACGACCATGTCGAGCCGCTCCTCGACGAGCCGGCGGACGAGCTCGGGGGCGGCGGCGGCGTCGTAGGTCGAGTCGCCGTCGGCCATGACGTAGACGTCCGCCTCGACGTCGGCGAACATCCGCCGGACGACATGGCCCTTGCCCTGCATCCGCTCCTCGCGGACGATGGCGCCCGCGGCTTCGGCGACCTCGCGGGTGCGATCGCGGCTGTTATTGTCGTAGACGTAGATCCGCGCCGCCGGCAGCGCCGCCCGGAAGCCCGCCACGGTCTGAGCGATCGCCGCCTCCTCGTTGTAGCAAGGGAGAAGGACGGCGATCCGAAGCTGCGACTGATCCACCGGCGCGAGTCCCCCAAGATGTTCGGATCAGGCGTCCTTTTTCTTCGACCGCGGCTTCTTGGCGAGGGCTTCCTCGGCGGGAGCCTCCGCTGGGGCCTCGGCCTTCTTCGCCTTGCCCTTCTTCGCAGGCGCCTCGGCGGCTGGGGCCTCCTCAGCCGGTTCGGCCTTCGCCTTGCCCTTCTTCGCGGGCTTGGGCTCGTCCTGCGCAGGCTCTGCAGCAGCGGCCTCGGCCTTGGCCTTCTTCGCGGCCGGCTTCTTCTTCGCCTTGGGCGAGTGGTCGTGATCGTGATCGCAATCGGGGCCGTGCACATGACCGGAATCGGGGCCGGTGTCGGTGGACTCGATCTCCGCCTGAAGCGCCTCGCGGGTCACCGTCCGCTCGCTGATCTCGGCTTTGGAGAACAGGAAGTCGACCACCTTGTCCTCGAAGAGCGGCGCCCTCAGCTGAGCCGCGGCCATCGGCTCGCTCTTCACATATTCGACGAACCTCTGCCGGTCCTCGGGCCGGTATTGCTGGGACGCCTGCATGATCAGCTGGTTCATCTCATTGTCGTTGATCATGATGTTGTTGCGGGTGCCGATCTCGGAAAGAAGAAGGCCCAGCCGCACCCGCCGCTCGGCGATGGCGCGATAATCCTCGCGCTCGCCCTCCATCTCGGCGCGGGCGGCGGCCGGATCCTCCTCCTGATCCGCTTCCTGCTCGAGCTGCTGCCAGATCTGGCTGAACTCGGCTTCGACCATCGACGCCGGCACTTCGAAATCGTGCGATTCGGCGAGCTGGTCGAGGAGCCGGCGCTTCATGTGGGTCCGGGTCAGGCCGCCCAGCTCCTGCTCGACCTGGCCCTTCATCAGCTCGCGCAGCTGGTCGATGCCCTCGAGGCCCATCGACTGGGCGAAGGCGTCGTCCATCTCCATCGCCCGGGGCTTCTGGACCTCGCCGATCGTGACTTCGAACACCGCCTTGCGGCCCTTCAGATAGGCGACCGGATATTCTTCGGGAAAGGTGACGTTGAGCGTGCGCTGCTCGTTCGCCTTGGCGCCGATGAGCTGCTCCTCGAATCCGGGGATGAGCCGGCCCGAGCCGAGCTCGACCCGCATCGATTCGCCCTTGCCGCCCTCGAACGGCTCGCCATCGACGCTTCCTTCATAGTCGATGACGACGAGGTCGCCGGATTCCGCCGCCGCTCCGGCCGGCGCCGGGTCGAAGCTCTTCTGGCCCTCGACCAGACGGGCGATCGCCGCGTCAATCTCCTCCGGGCTCGGCTCGACGAGGAGCCGCTCGAGCTTCAGGTCGTCGATCTTCGGCTCAGGCACTTCGGGCAGGGTCTCGATTTCGACCTTGACGACCGCGTCCTGGCCCGGACCGCCTTCCTCGAGCTCGACCTGCGGGTTCATCGCCGGCCGAAGCTTCTGCTCCGCGATCAGCTGCTGGACGCCTTCCTGGACGGCGGTGTTGAGCGCCTCCTGCTCGATCGCCGCGCCGTGCATCTTGCGCACCAGGTTGGCGGGCACCTTGCCCGGCCGGAAACCCGGCATACGGATCTGCGGCGCGACCTTCTTCAGCTCGCCATCGACCCGGGCGTCGATCTCCTTCTTGGCGATGGTGATCCGGTAGGCGCGCTTGAGGCCCTGGTTCAACGTCTCGACGGTCTGCATGATTGAAAGCTCTTACCTTCTGCGGGAGTGCGGTCCTGGACGAATTCAGCCTGGCGGGACTGGTGCGGGCGAAGGGACTCGAACCCCCACATCTTGCGATACCAGGACCTAAACCTGGCGCGTCTACCAGTTCCGCCACGCCCGCCGGGCCGCCGGTCGCGCGGGGATATAGCAGGCGTGGCGCGGGGGGCAAGCCGAAGCGCGCAGAGAGCCAGACTCTCAGCGGCGGGCGCCATCCGCGCCTTTCCTCGAAAACGGGTCTGGCTGGAGGATTCAACGCAACGACGCAACGACGCAACGAGCGCGGAGCGCTCCCCACTTACGAGCGTCGCGGCAGACACGGTGCCGTAGTCACTCTTCGAGCTTGGTCCGCTTCGCGGAATCGTTGCGTCGTTGCGTCGTTGCGTTGAAAATGGGCTCGCAGGGCGATTCCGGACGACCGCTCGACACTTTGGCGGCTTGCGTTCGGGCTTTCGACGCGAGACATCGGGTCATGGCCACGCAAGCTCCCGCCACCGCCCGCCGCGACCGGCTCGTCATCGCCGCATCCTCGCTCGGGACCGTCTTCGAATGGTATGATTTCTACCTCTATGGGCTGCTCGCGACGATCATCTCGGCCCAGTTCTTCTCGGGCGTGAACGAGACGACCGGCTTCATCTTCGCCCTCGCCGCCTTCGCCGCCGGATTCGCGATCAGGCCCTTCGGAGCCCTGGTGTTCGGGCGGATCGGAGACCTCGTGGGGCGCAAATATACCTTTCTCGTCACCATGGCGATCATGGGCCTTTCGACCTTCCTGGTCGGGCTCCTGCCCAGCTACGCCAGCGTCGGAGTCGCGGCGCCCGTCGCGCTGGTCGTCCTTCGCCTGCTCCAGGGCCTTGCGCTCGGCGGCGAATATGGCGGAGCCGCGACCTATGTCGCGGAGCATGCCCCGCCGGGCCGCCGCGGCTTCTATACCAGCTGGATCCAGACGACGGCGACGCTCGGCCTGTTCGCGGCCCTGCTCGTGGTCATCGGCACCCGCACCCTGGTCGGCGAGGAGGCGTTCGCCGACTGGGGCTGGAGGGTGCCTTTCCTTCTCTCGATCCTGCTACTGGGGGTGTCGCTGTGGACCCGGCTTCAGCTGGAGGAGAGCCCCGTCTTCCAGAAGATGAAGGTGGAAGGGACGACGTCGAAGGCGCCGCTCCGCGAGAGCTTCGCGCGCTGGGGCAATCTGCGGATCGTGCTCATCGCCCTGTTCGGCGCCGTCGCCGGCCAGGCCGTGGTCTGGTATACCGGCCAGTTCTACGCCCTCTTCTTCCTCGAGAAGACCCTCAAGGTCGACGGCGCGACCGCCAACATCCTGATCGCCATCGCGCTTGCGCTGGCGACGCCCTTCTTCGTCTTCTTCGGCTGGCTCTCGGACCGGATCGGGCGCAAGCCGATCATCCTCGCTGGCTGCGCGCTCGCGGCGCTGACCTATTTCCCGCTGTTCGAGGGGCTGACCCGGGCGGCCAATCCGGCGCTGCACGAGGCGCAGCGATCGGCGCCGGTGGAGGTGATGGCCGACAGCCGGGTGTGCTCGCTCCAGTTCGATCCGATCGGCAAGACGAGCTTCAACCGCAACGGCTGCGACATCGCGAAGAGCCTGCTCGCCAAGGCGGGCATCGGCTACGTGTCGGTCGACACCGAATTCGGGACCGGAGCGCGGCTCAAGATCGGCAACGCGTTCGTCGATATTCCCAACGCCCCGTCCGACGGCGGGCAGGAAGGCCATGCGCGCTGGGCCGCAACCGCTGACGCCGACATCAAGGCGGCCCTGGCGCGCGCCGGCTATCCTTCCAAGGCCGATCCCGCCCGAGTGAACAAGCCGCTCGTCGTCGGCATCCTCTTCGTCCTCGTCCTCTACGTGACCATGGTCTACGGGCCGATCGCGGCGCTTCTGGTCGAGCTCTTCCCGAGCCGGATCCGCTACAGCTCGATGTCGCTGCCCTATCATATCGGCAACGGCTGGTTCGGCGGCTTCCTTCCGACCACCGCCTTCGCGATGGTCGCGGCGACGGGGGACATCTATTACGGCCTCTGGTACCCGATCATCGTCGCGGGGCTGACCGTCGTCATCGGCCTCTTCCTCCTTCCCGAAACCCACCGCCGCTCGCTCGAGGACGATTGAGCGGAGCGGGGGCAGGGCAGGGGAGATGGCCGACGCCGTGGCGCCGCCGGACCGTGCCCACCGGCTGAGGAACATCGTCGGCGGCTCGGCCGGCAACCTCGTCGAATGGTACGACTGGTACGTCTATTCGGCCTTTACGCTCTATTTCGCGCCGGTCTTCTTCCCGAAGGGCGATTCCACCGCGCAGCTGCTGAGCGCCGCCGCGATCTTCGCGGTGGGCTTCCTGATGCGGCCGATCGGCGCCTGGGCGATGGGCATCTACGCCGACCGGCGGGGGCGCAAGGCGGGGCTCACCTTGTCGGTCAGCCTGATGTGCGGCGGATCGCTGCTCATCGCGATAACGCCGGGCTACGCCGAGATCGGCACCTGGGCTCCGGCGCTGCTGGTCTTCGCGCGGCTGATGCAGGGCCTCAGCGTCGGCGGCGAATATGGCGCGAGCGCCACCTATCTCAGCGAGATGGCGGGGCGGGAGCGGCGGGGATTCTATTCCAGCTTCCAGTATGTCACCCTGATCTCGGGCCAATTGCTGGCGCTGGGCGTGCTGCTCATCCTGCAGGCCGCGATGTCGGAGGAGGCGCTGGAAAGCTGGGGCTGGCGCATTCCGTTCGCAATCGGCGCGGCGCTGGCCGTCGTCGTCTTCTACCTTCGCCGCCGGCTCGCTGAGACCGAGAGCTTCCACAACGCGCAGAAGAGCGATGCCCCCCGCTCGAGCGGCTGGACCCTGGTTCGCGACCACCCCCGCGCCGCCCTGCTGGTGATGGCGCTGACCTCGGGCGGGACCTTAGCCTTCTACGCCTATACGACGTACATGCAGAAATTCCTGGTCAACAGCTCCGGCTTCAGCCGCGAAAGCGCGACGCAGGTGACCGCCGCCGCCCTCCTCCTCTTCATGCTGATCCAGCCGCTTGCCGGGGCGCTGTCGGACCGGGTGGGGCGCAAGCCGCTGATGGTCGGCTTCGGAATCGCCGGCGTGCTCCTCACCGTTCCCGTCTTCACCCTGCTGGAGGACGTGAAGAACCCCTACGTCGCCTTCGCCCTCATCTTCGCGGCCTTGGTGGCGGTCACCGGCTACACGTCGATCAACGCGGTGGTTAAGGCCGAGCTCTTCCCCGCCCACATCCGCGCGCTCGGAGTCGCGCTCCCCTACGCGCTCGCCAACACCCTGTTCGGCGGCACCGCGGAATATGTCGCGCTCTGGTTCAAGTCGAAAGGCATGGAGAACGGCTTCTACTGGTACGTCACCGCAATGATCGGCCTGTCGCTGATCGTCTACCTGCGCATGCGCGACACCAGGCACCACAGCCTCATCGCCGAGGATTGACGGGCTGCCTGTGCAGTACGGTTGCAAGACCCGGGCGAAAGGGTAGCTTCTCACCGCGTGCCGCAGGGGCATGCCCGTGGGGGGCGGAGTGGAACTGAACAGCTTCATCCAGCGCACCTTCGCCTGCAGCCCTCAAGTCGCGGGGCAGATCGCCGCGCGTGCGCAGGTGCGGGGTTACGCGCCTCGCACCGCTATCGTCCGGCAGGGCGAGCGGAGCACGAGCGCGTACCTCGTCGTCCTCGGGCGGGCGCGGGCGATGCTGGTCACCGCCGACGGGCGCGTCGTCCAGCTCTGCGACTATGGCCCGGGCGACCTGTTCGGCGCGCTGAACGCCGCCGCTGGGACCGAGGCGGCAGAGGTGGCGGCGGTGGACCAGGTCGAGGCGGCGGTATTCCGGAGCGCGGATTTCCTCGCGCTGCTCGAAGCGCATGCCTGCGTCGGCCTTGCCTTGTCCAAGGCGCTGGTGCGCCAGCTCGGCCACCTCACCCGGCAGATGACGGCGCGGACCACGCTGTCGGCCACGGGCCGGGTCCATGCCGAGCTGCTCCGCCTCGCCGACGCGCAGGGCGGCAGCCGGATCAGCCCGCCGCCGGTGCTCTCCGAGCTTGCGCTGCGCGTCCAGAGCACGCGGGAGACGGTGTCGCGGACGATCAGCGCCCTCGAACGCCGCGGCATCATCCGGCGTGATGCCGGCGCGCTGACCATCGTCGCCCGCGCGCGGCTGGAGGAGATGGTGATCTAAGGCTGGGTGGCGAGGGCGAAGAGCGGAATTGCGGCGCCGTGGAGTCCTTCCGCCAGATCGCCGACGAACTGGGCCTCGGGCATCGTTCCGCCGGTCGCGGCAAGCGCCGCCGCGAAGCTCTCCGACGCATAGGTGGCGCTGAGCGGGGTCGCGTCGAGGATTCGCTCCGCCAGGCCCGCTTCGCTGCCGAGCAGCACCGCCGCGCCGGACCGGCCGGGATCAGGCACCGCCGTCACCACCGCGTAATGCGCGGCCATCCTCAGCGGCCCGTCGCCGCTCAG
>DASVUW010000449.1:0-15763 GCA_036386845.1 Allosphingosinicella sp.
CCAATTCTTCGCCGTGACCGCCGTCTGCAGCGGGGCCATGGCTGCGCGCTCCTCCTTGGTCAATGTGATGCCCGAAGCGGGGGCCGCGGCGGCGCCTTTCTTCTTCTTCTGCGCATCGGCCGGCGCCGTCGCGACCACGGACGCCCCGCCGAGGACGAGGGCGACACCGAGCGCGATCCTGGATACCGATTTCATGAGCATGCCTCCTGTTGACCGCGCCTTGATCCGGTCGGTCTGGTTCGAAAGGGGTGTGAGGCGGCCTCTACCGCCAAATGAAGCCCGTTTCTAGCGCCCGCGCGCTGAATGGCCGTTGAACCGCCTCCGACGGGAATTGGTGGGATTACAGCGGTTTGCAATGCCGGTAGCGCTCGGCCCCATCCTTCCTATCTAAGGACAGCCTCGCGCGCGTACGCGTACGCACGTGCGCGTGGGGTGGCGCCCGGCGGACCCTTGCGCTAGGCACCCACCGACGCCCTTTTCCGCGCTCCGGCGCTTCACGACAGACAATCAGGAATCCTCCCTTGGCCAGCGCCCCGCCGACCATCGACAGCCACGACATCTCCCCCGTCCAGATCGTCGAGGAGATGAAGACCTCGTACCTCGATTACGCGATGTCGGTGATCGTCGCGAGGGCCCTTCCGGACGTTCGCGACGGCCTGAAGCCGGTCCACCGCCGGATCCTCTTCGCCTGCGACGAAGGCGGCTTCGTGCCCGGCCGGCCCTACCGCAAATGCGCCAAGATCGTCGGCGACGTCATGGGCAATTACCACCCCCACGGCGACAGCGCGATCTACGACGCCCTCGCCCGGCTGGCCCAGGACTGGTCGATGCGGGTGATGCTGATCGACGGCCAGGGCAATTTCGGGTCGATGGATCCCGATCCGCCCGCCTCGATGCGATACACCGAGGCCCGGCTCGCCAAGGTCGCGATGACCCTGCTCGAGGATCTCGACAAGGACACGGTCGACTTCACGCCCAATTACGACGGCTCGAGGATGGAGCCGCAGGTCCTCCCGGCGCGCTTCCCGAACCTTCTGGTCAACGGCGCCGGCGGGATCGCGGTGGGAATGGCGACCAACATACCGCCCCACAATCTCGGCGAGGTGATCGCGGCCTGCAAGGCCTATATGGACGATCCCGGGATCACCATCGAGCAGCTGATGGAGCATATCCCCGGGCCCGACTTCCCGACCGCTCCGCTCATCCTCGGCCAGGCCGGCGCCCGGAGCGCCTATCATACCGGCCGAGGCTCGATCATCATGCGCGCCCGCCACGAGGTCGAGGAAGGCCGCGGCGACCGCCGCTCGATCGTCCTGACGTCCATCCCCTATCAGGTCGGCAAGAACACGCTGGTCGAACGGATCGCCGAAGCGGCCAAGGACAAGAGAATCGAGGGCGTCTCGGACATACGCGACGAATCGAACCGCGAGGGAGTCCGGGTCGTCATCGACCTGAAGCGCGACGCAACGCCCGACGTCGTCCTCAACCAGCTCTGGCGCCACACGCCGGCCCAGTCGAGCTTCCCGGCCAACATGCTCGCCATCCGCGGCGGCCGGCCCGAAACCCTGAACCTTCGCGACATCATCGAGAGCTTCGTCCGCTTCCGCGAGGAGGTGATCACCCGGCGCGCCAAGTTCGAGCTCGCCAAGGCGCGGGACCGCGCCCACATCCTGCTCGGCCTCGTCATCGCCGTCACCAATCTCGACGAGGTGGTCCGGATCATCCGGGGCTCCGCCTCCCCCGCGGAGGCCCGGGCCGCGCTCATCGCCCGCGACTGGCCGATTTCCGAAATCGCCCAATATATCGCGCTCGTGGAAGCGGTGGAGCACGAGGTGGAGGGCGACACCTATCGCCTGTCGGACGCCCAGGTCCGGGCCATACTCGAGCTCCGGCTCCACCGGCTGACCGGCCTTGGGCGCGACGAGATCGCCGGCGAGCTGAAGGCTCTCGCCGTCTCCATCGGAGAGCTGCTCGACATCCTCGGCGACCGGAGGAAGCTCTACGCCGTGATGCGCGCGGAGTTCGACGAGATCGCCGAGCAGTTCGCGACTCCGCGGACCACCGAGATAGCGCCCGCCTGGGACGGGATCGAGGACGAGGATTTGATCGAGCGCGAGGACATGGTCGTGACCGTGACGCTCGGCGGCTACATCAAGCGCACCCCGCTCGCCACCTTCCGGGCCCAGCGCCGCGGCGGCAAGGGCCGGGCCGGGATGGGCACCAAGGACGAGGACGCGGTCACCAACCTGTTCGTGACCTCGACTCACACGCCCGTCCTGTTCTTCTCGACCGCGGGCAAGGTCTATCGACTCAAGGTCTGGCGGCTTCCCGAAGGCCAGCCCCAGGCGCGCGGCCGGCCGATGGTCAATCTTCTTCCGCTCGGCGAAGGCGAGACCATCTCGACCGTCCTTCCGCTCCCCGAGGACGAGTCGGAATGGGGCAAGCTCCATATCCTCTTCGCGACCGCCCACGGTACTGTGCGCCGCAACTCGATGGACGCCTTCACCAACGTGCCGACGGCGGGCAAGATCGCGATGCGCTTCGGCAATGACGAGGAAGGCGATCCCACCGACCGGCTGATCGGGGTCTCGCTCCTCACCGAGGAGGACGACGTCCTGCTCGCGACCAAGCAGGGCAAGGCGATCCGGTTCGCCGCGACCGAGGTCCGCGAGTTCCAGTCGCGCACCTCCGCCGGAGTGCGGGGGATCCGGCTGCAGGAAGGCGATGAGGTCATCTCGCTGTCGATCCTCAAGGGGTTCAGCGCGAGCCCGGACGAACGCGAGGCCTATCTCCGAGCCGCGCCATGGAAGGAAAACGAGAACCCGGCCACGCTCAGCGCGGAGCGGATGGCCGAGTTCGAGGCTGCGGAAGAGTTCATCCTCACCGTCACCCAGAACGGCTACGGCAAGCGCACCTCGGCATTCGAATATCGCCGGACCGGCCGGGGCGGCCAGGGCATCACCAACATCGAGACCTCGCAGCGCAACGGCTGTGTCGTCGCCAGCTTCCCGGCGCATAACGGCCAGCAGCTGATGCTGGTCACCGACCAGGCCAAGCTCATCCGGACCACCGTCGGCGACATAAGGATCGCCGGACGGAACACTCAGGGCGTGACCATTTTCCGAGTCGCCGAGAACGAGCATGTCGTCTCCGCCGCCCGGATCGACGAGGACGAGGAGCCGGAGACCGAGGCGGAGGAGATGATCGCCGAGGAGCTGGGGGACGCGCCTCCCGCGGCGGCGACGGACACGGTTCAGCTGGATGACGGGACAGGGCCGGAGACCTTGCCGGACAGCCAGGAATAGCCTTGTCCTCCCCGTCGCGAAGCGATGGGGAGGGGGACCGCCAATTTTGGCGGTGGAGGGGTAGCTGCACCGTCGCTAGAGGATCGCGCGTGAACCCGAAGACTCCGAGCAAATCACCCCTCCACCACCCTTCGGGTGGTCCCCCTCCCCATCCGCAGGATGGGGAGGACGAATGAACGTCCACATCATCGGTGGCGGCCTGGCCGGATCGGAGGCCGCCTGGCAGCTCGCGGAAGCGGGCGTGAAGGTGCGCCTCTCCGAAATGCGCGGTTCGGGCGAGTCGACTGCCGCCCACCACACGGACAGCCTCGCAGAATTGGTCTGCTCGAACAGCTTCCGCTCCGACGATGCCGAGCATAATGCCGTCGGGCTGATTCACGCCGAGATGCGCCGGCTCGGATCGGTGATCATGGACTCGGCCGACGCCCACCGGGTCCCGGCCGGGTCGGCCCTGGCGGTCGACCGCGAAGGCTTCGCGGCCGACGTCACCGCCCGGATCGCAGCGCATCCCAATATCGAGTTGGTGCGCGAAAGGGTCGACTCCCTCCCCGCCTCCGGGCCAACCATCGTCGCCACCGGCCCACTGACCGCGATGAAGCTTGCGGAGTCGATCGGCGCGGCCACCGGATCCGACGCCCTCGCCTTCTTCGACGCGATCGCTCCGATCGTCCACAGGGACTCGATCGACATGGACGTGGCCTGGATGGCGGCGCGCTGGGACAAAGGGGGCAAGGATTACATCAACTGCCCGATGACGAAGGAGCAGTATCTCGCCTTCCATCAGGGCCTGCTCGATGGCGAGAAGACCGAGTATAAGGACTGGGAGTCGGTGCCTTATTTCGAGGGCTGCATGCCGATCGAGGTGATGGCCGAGCGCGGGCTGGACACCTTGCGCTACGGGCCGATGAAGCCGGTCGGGCTCGACGATCCGAAGACGGGCCGCTGGCCCTGGGCGGTCGTCCAGCTTCGCCAGGACAATGCGCTCGGCACCTTGTGGAACATGGTCGGCTTCCAGACCAAGCTGAAGCATAGCGAGCAGGTGCGCCTGTTCCGGACCATCCCGGGGTTGGAGAAAGCCGAGTTCGCGCGGCTCGGGGGCCTCCACCGCAACACCTTCATCAATTCGCCGAAGCTGCTCGACGCGACGCTTCGGCTCAAGGCGGCGCCGCATATCCGCTTCGCCGGGCAGATCACTGGCTGCGAAGGCTATGTCGAGTCCGCCGCGATCGGGCTGCTTGCCGGCCGATTCGCGGCGGCGGAGCTTCGCGGCGGGACTCTGGCTCCGCCGCCCCTGGAGACGGCTCTTGGGGCTCTGCTCGGCCACATCACCGGCGGTGCCGACTCCGCGACCTACCAGCCGATGAACGTCAATTTCGGCCTCTTCCCGCCGGTCGACGGCAAGGCGAGGAAGGCGGATCGGAAGCGGGCTTATACCGACCGCGCCAAGGCGGCGCTCGAGGGGTGGATCGGCAGTCAAAATCCTCCCCACGGAGAACCCGTGGGGAGGGGGACCATGCGAAGCATGGTGGAGGGGTAGCTAGCGCCGAGCTTCGAGGAGGATTGCCGTGACCACGGATTCTACATCTTTCATGACATCAGCCGCGCTGAATCGGATCACGCGCACCCCTTGTAGTCCCAGCCATGCATCGCGGCGACGATCCAGGTCGGGATTGTCGCCCATGTCATGGCCATCCCCGTCCACTTCCACGACGAGCCTCTCGGCCGCGCAATAGAAATCCGCCGTGCAACGCGAGAACGGGTGCTGTCGCCGGAACTTCAGATCGCTTGGGCGCTCACGGAGAATTTGCCAGAGACGGGCTTCCGGCGGAGACATCGATCTCCTCAAGCGCCGCGCCCTCAGCACCGCGGCGTTACCCGCGCGAGCATGCGAGCTCCGAGCCATCTACCCCTCCACCACACTTCGTGTGGTCCCCCTCCCCATCTCACGATGGGGAGGATTTCCGCCCGTCAGCACTTGCACCTGGGCTTCGCCTTGTGCTTGGGCCTCGACGCTTCATATTCCGCGGCATCCAGCCAGCCGGATCTGTCCAGGTCGGCCTTGGCGAACTTCGCCGCGGACGCCGCCGTCCATTCTTCGAAGCTGAGGCTTCCATTTCCGTCCCGGTCCGCCTTGGCGAAGGCCTTGCGGCGGGGTGCGAGCTGCTCGGCCAGGGTGATGCGGCCGTCGCGGTCGCGGTCGGCGCGGGCGAAGCGTTTCGCCTCCCGGCTTCGTTCCGGCTGTTCCGGGGGCCGAGCGAGGCGGGGACCGGCGCCGCCGGACTGATAGGCGGCGGCCGCCCGCGCCGGCACCGGGGCCGGCGGAACCACATTCTCGGCTTCGGCGCCGCTTTTCCAGACGAAGAAGCCGGCGGCGATCAGAAGCAGCGCCGAAGCGCCTCCAGCGACGTAACGGACCATGGTCTCTCCTCCCTTCAGGATCGGAAGAGGAGAAAATCACCGAAAACACCGAAGAGAGTCGATAGATTTTTTCGGAAAACGCTCAGTATCCGGAAATTCTATGCCGCAGCATCCGCCACATCCGCGCCGGAGCTCCGCGCGCTTCCCAGGGGGGCCGCGCCGGGTCGAGGTCGCGGGCCGCGAGGACCGCAAGCATTCCGAGCGGCCTCAGCCGCGGCGGCCAGCGCGCCGGCAGGACCCGCTCGCGCGCCGCGGCGAGGGCGACGTCGGAATCGTCCCGGGTGGCGCAGTGGCGGGCCAGGTCGACCAGCGCCCAGGCTTCGCCGGCTTGTTCGACCGCCGCGTCGGGATCGTCGAGCAGGCGTGCCGATAATCGAAAGAGCGCGGCGCCCCGAGCCCGGGCATAGAGGGTCAGCTCATCCTGGCCGAGCGCCTCGGGGCTTGCGAGGACCGCCCACCCCTCCTCCATTTCGGCAAGCTCGGCTCCGCCGACCGCGGCCGGAAGGACATGCTCGGCCAGCTCCACGAGGACAGGCTCCGCAGGGGCGCGCTCGCGGTCGAGCCGCTCCAGGGCCTCGCGCCACCAGGCCAGCTTGATTCGCGAGATCATCGGCTCGCGCCCTCCGGCCAGGGCGGCTCCGAGGGCCGAGTCGAGGCGCCACAAGGCCCCGACGGCTGAGCGGCGCTTTGCCGGGACGTAGGACAGGGCCAGGGTGCGGTCGGGGTCGAGATCCATCTACGTCGCCCCAGCGGAGGCTGGGGCCCCGGGGGGTGAAAAGCTCGGCGTCCGTTCTCGCTGGGGCCCCAGCCTTCGCTGGGGCGACGGGTTCACCGGTAACACACCTTCTTCGCGGCCTCGACGACGCTCTCGGGGCGGATCAGCGCCATCTTCTCGAGATTGGCCGCATAGGGCAAAGGAACGTCCTCGTCGGTGACCCGGAGGACGGGCGCGTCGAGATCGTCGAAACCCTCCTCCATCGCGACGGCCATGAGCTCCGCGGAAATCGAGCAGACCGGCCAGCCTTCCTCCACGCAGACCATCCGGTTGGTCTTTGCAAGCGAAGCGAGCACGGTCGCCTTGTCGAGCGGGCGAAGGGTGCGAAGATCGATCACCTCGGCCTCGATCCCCTGCTCCGCCAGCTGCGCCGCCGCGTCGAGCGCGACTCCGACTCCGATCGAGTAGCTGACCAGGGTGACGTCACGCCCTTCCCGGGCGATCCGCGCCTTGCCGATCGGGAGCACGTAATCGTCCAGCCTGGGAACGTCGAAGGTCTGGCCGTAGAGCAGTTCGTTCTCGAGGAAGACGACCGGGTCCTCGGAGCGGATCGCCGCCTTGAGCAGCCCCTTGGCGTCCGCCGCCGAATAAGGGGCGATGACGATCAGGCCCGGGACGTTGGCGTACCAGGGTCCGAAATTCTGGCTGTGCTGCGCTCCGACCCGAGAGGCCGCGCCGTTGGGGCCTCGGAAGACGATCGGGCAGCGCATCTGCCCACCCGACATATAATTGGTCTTCGCCGCCGAGTTGATGATGTGATCGATCGCCTGCATGGCGAAGTTGAAGGTCATGAACTCGATGATCGGCTTCAAACCGCCCATCGCCGCGCCGGCGCCGACTCCGGCGAAGCCATATTCGGTGATCGGAGTATCGATCACGCGTTTGGGTCCGAACTCGTCGAGCAGGCCCTGGGTGACCTTGTAGGCGCCCTGATATTCGGCGACCTCCTCGCCCATCACGAAGATCCGGTCGTCCGAGCGCATCTCCTCGGCCATGGCGTCGCGGAGCGCCTCGCGGACGGTCTGGCGGAACGTCTCGGTGCCCTCCGGAACCTCCGGCGGCTCCGGGTTGCGGTCTGCGGCGGCCACAAGAGCGCTTGCGCCCGTGTCGGCCGGCTGCCTGTCGCCGGTTTCGACCGGCGACGCCTCGGTCTTCTGATCGCTCGGCATCTCGATCGCCGGCTTTTCTTCGGCTGGAGCCGAAGCGGGCGCCGAAGCGTCCTCGCCGTCCGCGGCGATCAGGGCGATGACGGTCCCCACCTTCACCTCGTCCGTCCCCTCGGCGACCAGGATCTTCGCGATCGTGCCCTCGTCGACGGCCTCGAACTCCATGGTGGCCTTGTCGGTCTCGATCTCGGCGAGGATGTCGCCCGATTTGACCTCGTCGCCTTCCTTGACGAGCCACTTGGCGAGGGTCCCCTCCTCCATCGTCGGGGACAAAGCGGGCATTTTCAGCTCAACGGGCATCAGCAAATCACCGGGCTAGCCGTCATTGCGAGGAGCGCAGCGACGCGGCAATCCAGTTCGGCCTGTTCGACGCGCGCAGCACTGGATTGCTTCGCTGCGCTCGCAATGACGGGGTGGGGGAGCATCAGTAGGTCTCGACCAGAATGTCGGTGTAGAGCTCGGACGGATCGGGTTCGGGCGACTGCTCGGCGAAATCGGCGGATTCGGTGACGATGCGCTTGATCTCGCCGTCGATCTTCTTGAGCTCGTCCTCGCCGACCCCGGCTGCGGCGAGCTCGCGCTTCACCGCCTCGATCGGATCGGATTTCTCGCGCACGGCCTGGACCTCGTCGCGCGAGCGGTACTTGGCGGGGTCCGACATTGAGTGGCCGCGATAGCGGTAGGTCTTCAGCTCGAGCAGGATCGGCCCCTTGCCCGAGCGCACCCAGTCCAGGGCGACGCTGGCGGCGCCCCGCACCGCGAGCACGTCCATTCCGTCCACCTGGAGGCCGGGGATCCGGAAGCTGTCGCCGCGGCGGTAGAGCTGATCCTCGGCCGAGGAGCGGTTGACGCTGGTGCCCATGGCATATTGGTTGTTCTCGATCACGTAGATGATCGGCAGGTCCCAGAGCGAAGCCATGTTGAAGCTCTCGTAGACCTGGCCCTGGTTGGCGGCTCCGTCGCCGAAATAAGCGAGGCACACCCCGCCGTCCTGGCGGTATTTGTGGGCGAAGCCGAGGCCGGTGCCGAGGCTGACCTGGGCTCCGACGATGCCGTGGCCGCCGTAGAATTTGTGCTCGACGCTGAACATGTGCATCGACCCGCCCTTGCCCTTCGAGATCCCGGCGGCGCGGCCCGTCAGTTCGGCCATGATGACTCGCGGATCGATGCCGTAGGCGAGCATGTGGCCATGGTCGCGATAGCCGGTGATGACGCTGTCGCGCCCCGGCTCGAGCGCGGACTGGAGGCCGACGGCGACCGCTTCCTGGCCGATATAGAGGTGGCAGAAGCCGCCGATGAGGCCGAGGCCGTAAAGCTGGCCTGCCCGCTCCTCGAAGCGGCGGATGAGAAGCATCTGGCGGTAATATTCGAGCAGCTCGTCCTTACCGGCCTCGTGGCGCTTCGGCTCGGGCGGACGTTCTCGGTTCGGGATGGAAGGCGGGGCTGAGGAACCCGCCTGGTCGGGGCGCTTGGACGTTGCTGCCTTGGCCACTGTGGATCCTGCTGCTGTTCGACGGGCGGCTCTATGGCGGCAAACGCGGCGGGGTGCAACTTGTGCCGAACTGTCCTCCCCATGCGGAACGCATGGGGAGGGGGACCATGCGAGGCATGGTGGAGGGTTAGCTGGCGAGGAACCAGCGGATCAGGCGCGAGACGGCAAGGCTTGCGCCAATTACCCCTCCACCACACTTCGTGTGGTCCCCCTCCCCATCTGCGATGGGGAGGACGATCAATCGAGCGGGATCACCACCTCGTCGGGCCTCACCACGCCCAGCTCGCGCTTCACGGTCTCTTCGACCATGTCGGGGTCGGCGCCGCGCGGGTCGAGCAGAGCGGAGCGATGGGCGAGCCGGGTCTTTTCCGCATTGAGCTCGGCGAGCTGGACGAGCCGCTCGGCCTTCTGGCGGCGATAGTCGCCCCAGCTCAGGATGCCGTTCGCGCCCACGATCGCGTAGCCCAGGAAATTGGCGATGATGAGGATCGCGAGGGCCGGAAGCAGCGCCCGCCTGATCGTCTCGAAAGTGTTCCGCCGCCCCTGCGTCATCGCCTGGTAACAGAATCAGCAAAACGCCATGGAATCAAGCCTTTTGCGCCGACAGGCGAAAATTTGTCGGATGGACGGAGCCTAACGGAAGACTGCCCGCCCGGCATAGCGGGCCATCGAGCCCAGCTCCTCCTCGATCCGGATGAGTTGGTTGTACTTGGCGAGGCGGTCGGAACGGGCGAGGCTTCCGGTCTTGATCTGTCCGCAATTGGTGGCGACGGCGAGATCGGCGATGGTGGTGTCCTCGGTCTCGCCCGAGCGGTGCGACATGACCGAGGTGTAGCCGGCGCGGTGCGCCATCTCGACCGCTTCAAGGGTCTCGGTGAGGGTTCCGATCTGGTTGACCTTGATCAGGATCGAGTTGGCGAGGCCCGAGTCGATCCCCATTCGCAGGCGCCTGGGGTTGGTGACGAACAGGTCGTCGCCGACCAGCTGGACGCCCGCGCCAAGCGCTTCGGTCAGCGCCTTCCAGCCTTCGAGATCGTCCTCGGCCATTCCGTCCTCGATGGAGGCGATGGGATAGTCGCGGGCGAGCGCCGCCAGGTAATCGGCGTTCTCGGCCGGCGTGAGGACGGTCCCCTCCCCTTCCATGTGATAGGCGCCGTCACGGAAATATTCGGTCGCGGCGCAGTCGAGCGCGAGGACGACGTCGTCGCCCGGCTTGTAGCCGGCCTGCTCGACGGACTTCATGATGAAGTCGAGCGCGTGGCGGGCCGAGGCGAGGTTCGGCGCGAAGCCGCCTTCGTCGCCGACCGCGGTCGAAAGGCCGGCGTCATGGAGGTTCTTCTTCAGCGTGTGGAAGATCTCGGATCCGCAGCGCACCGCCTCGGCGAGCGACGCCGCGCCTACCGGCATCACCATGAACTCCTGGAAGTCGATCGGATTGTCGGCGTGGGCGCCTCCGTTCAGGATGTTCATCATCGGCACCGGCAGAAGCTGTGCAGAGACTCCGCCGACATAGCGATAGAGCGGCAGGCCCCGGGCGTCGGCTGCCGCCTTGGCGACGGCCAGGCTCACTCCGAGAATCGCGTTGGCGCCGAGCCTCGACTTGTTCTCGGTGCCGTCGAGGTCGATGAGGAGGGCGTCGATCTCGCCCTGATCCTCGGCGTCCATCCCCGTGATCGCCTCGAAAATCTCGCCGCGCACGGCATCGACCGCGTCGCAGACGCCCTTGCCGAGATATTTACCCTTGTCGCCGTCCCGCTTCTCCACCGCCTCATGGGCGCCGGTGGAGGCGCCGGAAGGCACCGCGGCCCGCCCCATGCTTCCATCCTCCAGCAGCACGTCGACTTCCACCGTGGGGTTGCCCCGGCTGTCGAGGATCTGGCGGGCGTGGACGTCGAGGATGGCGGTCATTGTTACGGCCTCGTTCTGAACTATATGGGCGGAAGTGAGGCGCGGCTTATCGGCGCCGCGGCGGCGACGCAACTTTCGTCGCCGGCGGCGGAACGTGAAGCACGGCTCGCCGTTCTCGACGCAAACCAACACCAAGTGGAGTAAAACCTATGCCTCCTCGCGACGACGAGCTTCCCGAAGGCACGGATCAGATCATCAACGGCGCCATGGAGACAGGCGGCGGCGGGGACGCCGATACCGGCAGCTCGGGCCCGGCCGCGGGTGGAGGCTCCAGCTCGGGCTTCATCGGCGCCTCGGGCGCCGACGGGACGGGCGGCACGGCCGCTTCAGGAGGAGGAACTGAGATGACCACGAGCGAGGGCGTTGGCACCGGCGACGACATGGCGGGCGGCGGAGTAAAGGGCAGCGGCAACGTCACCGAGCAGGTGCGCGGCCAGATCTACAATCTTCGCGACCAGGCCGGAGGCAAGGTCCGCGAATTTGCCGACACGGGCAAGACCCGGGCCACCGACATGCTCGAGGAGCTCTCCCGGGTCGTGGCCGACACGGCCGACTCGATCGACGAGCGGCTCGGCAACAATTACGGCGAATATGCCCGCAAGGCGGCGGACGGTGTGTCCGGCTTCGCCGACAGCCTTCGCGGCAAGGACGTCGACGAATTGTACGACAATGTCCGTTCGGCCGTCCGCAAGAGCCCCGGGCTCGCGATCGGAATCGCCGCCGTGGTCGGCTTCACCCTCGTCCGGCTGGTCAAGGCCGGTCTCCCCGACGAGGACGAAGGAACGGGCGGCGGCGCCGGCCGCCGGACCGGCAGCGGCGGCACGGGAGCCTAGAAGTTGGACTCTCCGGCCGGCACCCAGGAACGCTCGATCGGCGATCTGTTCGGGCAATTGTCCGACGACGCGCGCAGCTATGCGGCGGCGGAGGCGAAGCTGTACCAGGCGATCGCGCGCCGCCGGATCGGCCGAGCCCGCAACGGTGCGATCGCCCTCGTCGTCGCGGCCCTGCTCGCCAACGCCACTTTGAGCGTGCTTCTCATCGGCCTGTCGTTCGAGCTCGCGCTTCACATCGGCTCCCCCGCGCTGGGCGCCCTGATCGTCACGGTTGTCGTGCTTGGAATCGCGTTCTTCCTCGTTCGCTACGGGGCCTCCAAGCTGGGCGCTCTCAGCGGCGATGCCGAGGAGCAGGCGGCCCTCAAGGCTGGAGAGACTCTGTCATGAGCGCCAACGAGCTCAAGCGGGCGAAGCAGGAGGCCGAGCAGGCCCGGCGGCGAATGGCGGCGACCGCGGCGGAGCTTCAGCAGAGGCTGAAGCCCGGAACGATCGCCTCCAACGCATGGGCCGGGGTCAAGGACAAGAGCGGCGAGATCGCCGACGACGCCGTCGAGGCGGTGAAGGCTCGGCCCGTCCCGGTCGCGGCGGCGCTCACCGTATTCACGCTTTTCCTCGCGCGATCGCCGATCAAGTCGGCAGTGTCGTGGCTCTTCTCGGGCCCGGACGACGACGAGGATCTTGTCACCGTCCGGGTGGACGAAGGCGACGAAAATTACGACCTGACGGCACCCGTCGCCGCCAGGACCAGTGAAGGAGCACGTGCATGACGAGTACCACCGACGATCGGCCGGCCTCGGCCTCGGCCACGAACAAGGGCGCCGGTGCCGACGGCGATGAAGGCGGCCGCGGCGCCGCCGCCCGCCAGGCCTTCGAAGCCGCCCGCGAGCGGACCGCCGCCGCCTATGCGGCCGCCCGCGAGCGAGCCGGGAGCGCCTATGAAACCGCAGGCCGCAAGACCAGCCAGGGCATCGACTCCAACCCCGTCGCCGCGGTCGTCGGCGGTCTCGCCGTCGGAGCGATCGTCGCCGCCCTCCTGCCGCGCACCAATCGCGAGGAAGAGCTTCTCGGCCCCGTCGGCCGAAAGATCACCGACAGCGCCCGCCAGGCCGCCGACGCGGCCAAGGAAGCCGGGCGGGGCCAGCTCGACGAGCTCGGCCTGAGCCGCGACGGCCTCAAGAGCAAGCTCGACGAGTTCACCGGCCGTGCGGTCGGAGCCGTCAAGAGCTCAGCGGGCGCAGCCGCGGGCGCCGCCCGGGGAACGGACGAGGCCTGAGGCCCGGCGCCCCGGGCGGCAGCCGCTTCCCGAGGCCCGGCCTCCCGGCCAGTCCCCGCGCTTATGAGCAAGCTCCACCTCGTCTTCGGAGGCCGCGTCTCGGACCCGCAGGGCCTCGACTTCGACCTGGAGACGGTCGACGTCGTCGGCCTTTTCCCCGATTATTCGAGCGCGCTCGACGCCTGGCGCAGCAATGCCCAGCGCACCGTCGACGACGCCGAGATGAAATATGTGGTCGTCCACCTGCACCGGTTGCTGGAGCCTGATCTGAAGGACGATTAATCCTCCCCATCGCCAGATGGGGAGGGGGACCACCCGAAGGGTGGTGGAGGGGTCACTGGCGCGGATCCGGGACGGTCGCGCGAGATCCGCTGAGACCTGCGTCAATTACCCCTCCACCATGCTTCGCATGGTCCCCCTCCCCGTCGCTCCGCGACGGGGAGGATTTGGAACACCCGCCACTCTGCCGGGTTCGGACCCGAAACAACCGGGATTGTCTTTAGTGATGAGCGGTCACCCCTGATGCGAGTCGCCGCGGCCTGGCTGGTCCACCTGTTCACTGCGAGCGGGGTCGTCATCGCGCTCCTCGCTCTGGAGGCCACCTATCGCGGCGAATGGCGAATGGCGCTGCTCTGGCTCCTCGCCGCGCTGGCGGTGGACGGAGTCGACGGGACCCTGGCGCGGTGGGCCCGGGTCAAGGAGCATGTCCCCCGGATCGACGGCGAAGCCTTCGACCTCATCGTCGACTATCTGAACTACGTGTTCGTGCCCGCGATCTTCATCTGCCGGGCGGGGCTGGTTCCGGAGGCGCTGGCGCTCCCGCTTGCGGCCGCGATCCTGCTTTCCTCCGTCTACGTGTTCGTCCGGCGCGACATGAAGACGAAGGACAATTATTTCCGCGGCTTCCCCGCTTTGTGGAACGTGGTCGCCCTCTATCTCTTCGTGGCCCAGCCCGGCGCGGCGGCGGGCGCCGTCGCCGTGGCGGGCCTCGCGGTCATGAGCTTCGTCCCGATCCGGTTCGTGCATCCCTTTCGGGTGCGCGAGCACCAGCCTCTGCTCCTGATCTCGGCCGTGCTTTGGACGATCGCGACCCTCGCTTTGCTCTGGCCGGGATGGAGTTCAGGCACGGCCCGGCTGTGGCTTTGGGCCTCCTACGCTTCGGCCGCGGTGCTGCTGGGGCTTTGCCTGATCCGAACCGTGCGCGGGGACCGCGAAGCCCTCGAGGGCGCGCCCCCCGGTTAACGGCCTTTTAGGCATTCCCGCTCAGAGGGCGGCAAGCTTTCGGCGCTAGGGAGGCGGGCCCGAGCCGCACGCGGCCGTTGCCGAAGGTCATCCGCCATGTTCCTGCGAGCCCTTGTCGTCCTGCTGCTTTTCTGGGGCCATGCCGCCTTCGCGCAGGTCCCGGCCTGGCGGGTGACCGAGGCCGCAGGAACGGTGCAGGTCCAGCATGGCGGCCGAACCGCCGCCGCTTCGCGCGGCGCCGCGCTTCAACCGGGCGACATCGTTACGACCGGCGCCGACGGGCGGGCCGTGCTGGTGCGCGGACAGGAATATGTCATCGTGGCGGCGCGCACCCGGATCAGACTGCCGGCCGCCGCCGAGCAGCGCGGGATCGTCCAGATGCTCCAGGACTGGGGCCGGGCGACCTTCCGGATCGAGAAGAAGGCGACTCCGCATTTCGGGGTCAAGACGCCCTATCTGGTGGCGCTGGTCAAAGGCACCGTCTTCACCGTCACCTCCGACGGCAGGGGTGCCGAAGTGTCGGTCGCCGAAGGGCGGGTCGAGGTCGGAACGCCAGACGGCACCGCCAGTCAGCTGGTCGACGCGGGAATGGCCGCGAGGGTCGCGGCCGCCCTTCCGGGGCGGATCGAGATGCAGCCCGCGGGCGCGGCGGCGGCCGGGATCGGATCCTCGGAGGCCACCCGAGCCTGCGCCGGCGACGGTGCGCGAGGCTGCGGTCCCAGGCTCGACTATGAACCGGTGGAGGTCGCCGATCGGTTGTCCGGCCCCGGGTCAGGGACCCCGGCGGGTCCGGGCGCCGCCGCCGACGCCGTCGTCGGCATGCCGCTGACCACTGCCCTTTTCAACCTGCGTCCCTCGGCTCCCGCGCCTCCGGCGCCTTCGCCCACCCCTGCCCCCGCGCCCGCTGCAGATCCGGCTCCGGCTCCGGCGCCCGCTCCGGCTCCGGCGCCCGCTCCGGCTCCGGCACCCGCTCCGGCTCCGGCACCCACCCCTGCTCCGGCACCAGCCCCAGCCCCAGCGCCTGGTCCGGCTCCGGCCCCTGCTCCGTCTCCCGCGCCCACACCCGCGACACCGGCCGAACCCGCACTTCCCTCCGTTCCGGCGCCGCCGCCCGCACCGGCCCCGGCCAACCCGGCTTCTCCGCCGCCGACCCCGGCGCCCGAGCCGGCGACTCCTGCGATCCCCCAGCCCGGCGGACCGGCGATTCCGGCCGTTCCCGGCAACGCGACTCCTACGCCTGCGCCGGCCCCGGCCCCAGCTCCAGATCCAGCCCCTGCTCCGCCCCCCCCGGCCCCCGCTCCAGCCCCGGGTCCGGCTCCAGCCCCGGGTCCGGCTCCAGCCCCGGGTCCGG
>DASVUW010000450.1:0-2639 GCA_036386845.1 Allosphingosinicella sp.
CGCGCGCCTTGCGGGCGACGAGGCCGGCGGCGATGAGGACCGCCGGGTTGGAGGTGTTGGTGCAGGAGGTGATGGCGGCGATGACGACGTCGCCATGGCCGATGTCGGGCACGGCCTCGTCGCCCGCCACCGGGTGGCGCTGGCCGAGCTCGGCGAGGGCGTGGCCATATTCCTTGGTGAAATTGGCGACGAACTCCTCGTCGACGCGCGACAGCGGCACCTTGTCCTGCGGCCGCTTGGGGCCGGCGAGCGACGGCTCGACGCTGTCCATGTCGAGCTCCAATGTGTCGGTGAAGAGCGGCTCGTGATAGGCGCCCGGCTCGAGCCACAGGCCCTGCGCTTTGGCATAGGCCTCGGTGAGGGCGATCTGGTCCTCGGAGCGGCCGGTGAGGCGCATGTAATCGAGCGTCTTGCCGTCCACGGGGAAGAAGCCGCAGGTGGCGCCATATTCGGGCGCCATGTTGGCGATCGTCGCCCGGTCGGCGACCGAGAGGGCGGAGACCCCCTCGCCGTAGAATTCGACGAAGCGGCCGACCACGCCCCGGGCGCGGAGCATCTGGGTGACGGTGAGGACGAGGTCGGTGGCGGTGATCCCTTCCTGCAAGCTCCCGGTGAGGTGGAATCCGACCACCTCGGGGATCAGCATCGAGACCGGCTGCCCGAGCATCGCGGCCTCCGCCTCGATCCCGCCCACGCCCCAGCCGAGAACCCCGAGGCCGTTCACCATCGTGGTGTGGCTGTCGGTGCCCACCAGCGTGTCGGGATAGGCGACATGCTCGCCCGACGGATCGGCCGAGGACCACACTCCGCGGCTGATATATTCGAGGTTCACCTGGTGGCAGATTCCGGTCCCCGGCGGGACGACCTCGAAATTGCGGAACGCCTTGGAGCCCCATTTCAGGAACTCGTAGCGCTCCATGTTGCGATGATATTCGAGCTCGACATTCTTCTCGAACGCCTGCGGAGTCCCGAAGGCGTCGACCATGACGGAGTGATCGATGACGAGGTGAACCGGAACCTGCGGGTTGATCTGCGCCGCATTCCCGCCGAGCTTCGCCATCGCATCCCGCATCGCCGCGAGATCGACGACGGCGGGGACGCCGGTGAAATCCTGCATGAGGACGCGCGCCGGGCGGTACTGGATCTCCTTGGTCGAGCTCTTCTCCTTCTGCCAGTCGACCAGAGCCTGGATGTCCTCGCGGGTGACGGTCTTGCCGTCCTCGAAGCGGAGGAGGTTCTCGAGGAGCACCTTCATGGAGAAGGGGAGCCGGGAGATGTCGCCGAGCTGCGCGGAGGCTTTCTCGAGGGAGTAATAGGCGTAGGTTTTTTCGCCGACCTGGAGGTTGGTGCGGGTGCCTAGCGAGTTGTTGCCGACGGCGGTCATCAGCGGGCCTTTCGATCGGGGATTGTCGCCGGTCGGAGATAGTCGCCGATCGGGTAATGTCGCGGGCGCTCTAGCAAGGGCGTCGGCGGACGGGAAGGGCACCGGCCGTCATGCTGAACTTGTTTCAGCATCCAGCGAGGAGCCGCTGAGTGGCGGAGGACTGGACCCTGAAACGAGTTCAGGGTGACGGGAGGGGTGGGATACTAAGTTCGCATATTGCGAAATTCCCCATGCCTTCGATTTCGCGATTTGCTAAAACCGCAAGCGTCATGAACGCGCCGAACCATCCCCGGATCGTGGTCGATCCCGCAATCTGCGGCGGTCGGCCGACGGTACGAGGTACGCACTTCGCGGTTGCGGATATCCTTCGCCTTCTGGAGGACGGGGACACCGATGCGACCCTTGTCGCCGACTTCCCGCCCCTCACGCTCGCGGACGTTCGAGCCTGTCGTACCTATGCGGCGGCGACGGGTTTGGGCGCGACGAGAGGTGACTGGATCGACAAATATGCCGGGACTTTCGATGAGGATTTCGCTCGGGCGGTGCTCGACAGGCCGGGGCCGGAATATTGGGAACAGCGGGACTCCAGCTCGGACTGATGCGCTTCTTGCTCGACTCCAACATCTTCATCCAGGCGATGGTGAAGGGGGACCGGCACCTGAAACGGCAGATGCGTATCCACCTCAGTCAAATCGCGCTGTCGACCATCGTGCAGTATGAGCTTTATTCCGGTTCCCGCCAAAGCCGGCGGCGGCGGGAGCAAATAGAGGGGATCGAGGAACTCGCCCTGCGCCTCCTGCCGTTCGATTCCGCCGACGCGCAGGCCGCGGGCGAGATCCGGGCCGAGCTGAAGCGCAAGGGAACGCCGATCGGACCTTACGACCTGCTGATTGCCGGTCAGGCGCGGGCCCGCGGGCTGACGGTAGTGACTCGCAATGTCGGGGAATTCCGGCGGGTGGAGGGGCTTGCGGTCGAGGAGTGGGCCGCTTGAGCGTGGAGCGGATACCGCCGGGCTGTTATACGCGGGAGACTCTGCCGCCGCGGAGCGACGGCGCCCGTCCAGACAACCGGGAGCGACCGAGCCAGCTTGGGTTTAAAGGCGGATTTTCAGGCCAAGGTCACCCATTGCTCCTTGAAAATCGCTAATTTGCTTCAGCCCTTCAAGAAAGGCGTGCTTGGCCTCGCGAGTTCGCTTGAGGAGCGCCTTGGGGGTCTTCGGCGCATGGTGATTGAAGTTTCGGTATCGATCCGTAAA
>DASVUW010000451.1:0-5897 GCA_036386845.1 Allosphingosinicella sp.
CCGAGGTCGATCCCGGCCGAGACTCCGGCGCTGGTCCAATATTTGCCGTCCTGAGTGACACGCTCGGCCGAATAGTTCGCATTGAAATGGCCCAGATAGTCCCGGGCGCCCCAATGCGTGGACGCCCGGCGCCCTTCGATCAGTCCGGCCGCGCCGAGGATGAGCGAGCCGGTGCAGACCGAGCAGGTCCATTTCGTCACTTCGTCGAGCACCGCCATCCAGCCCAGCACCCGTTCCTCGCCGAGCTCGCGCTGGACTCCGGCCCGCCTGCCGCCGGGCACGATCAGCATGTCGGCCTCGATCTCGTCGTTGATCCCGGTGTCGGCGATGAGACCCAGGAACCCGTCGCCGGTGCGTACCGGCCCCGCCCGCCGCCCGACGAAGCGAATCTCCACGCCCGGAAGCCGGCTCAGCGACTCATAAGGCCCGATGGCGTCGAGGGCCGTGACCCCGTCGTAGAGGTAGATGAGGATTCGCATGGTCTTTCCTTTTATTCGTCGTTCCAGCGAAGGCTGGGACCCCAGGGGTGAAAAGCGCGGCGCCCTTCACCCTCCGGGGCCCCAGCCTTCGCTGGGGCGACGTGAGGTTCAGTCTCCCAAAGCACGCGCAATCAAGGCCTTGGTCGAAGGATCGAACTCGATCTCCTCGCCGCCGCCGATCGCCTTCGCCATCGACTTGCCGAGCTCCACTCCGAACTGGTCGAACGGATTGATGCCGAGGAGCACCGCGTTCACGAAGGTGCGGTGCTCGTAGAAGGCGATGAGCGCTCCGAGCGTCGCCGGGTCGAGCCGGTCGAGGAGGATCGTCGTCGACGGCCGGTCGCCCGGATAGTTGCGGTGCGGATCGTCGCTGCCCTTGCCCGACATCAAAGCGGCACCCTGCGCGAAGCAGTTGATGAGGAGCTGGCGGTGATGCTCCTCGTCGAAGCCATGGCCCGGCTCGATGCAGGCGACGAATTCGACCGGAACGAGGTGGGTGCCCTGGTGGAGGAGCTGGAAGACCGCATGCTGGGCGTCGGTGCCGACCCCGCCCCAGGTGACGGGCGAGGTCGCCCGGCCGGCGGGCGTGCCGTCGAGCCTCACCGACTTGCCGTTCGACTCCATCTCGAGCTGCTGGAGATAGGAGGGCAGGAGCCGGAGCCGCTCGTCATAGGCGAAGACAGCCCGGGTCTGGCTCGCGCGGACGTTCGCATAATATCGGTCCGCGAAGGCCGCTAGGACGGGAGCGTTTTCGAGAAGCGGTGCGAGTCGGAAATGGCGGTCCATGGCCGCGGCGCCTTCGAGAAGGGTCTCGAACGAGTCCCAGCCCAGCGCGATCGCGATCGGGAAGCCGATCGACGACCAGAGCGAGTAGCGGCCTCCGACGCTCTCGGCGAAGGGCAGGATCCGGGTCTCGTCCACTCCGAATTCGATCGCGCGTTCCGGAGCGGCGGTCAGAGCCACGATCCGGCCATAGGGATCGGAGACGCCGCCATGCTCCATCCACTCGAGCGCGGAGCGGGCGTTGATCAGCGTCTCGAGGGTGGTGAAGGTCTTTGAAGCGATGACGAGGAGCGTGGAATGCGGGTCGAACCCGGCGACCGCTTCTTCGAGAGCGGCGCCGTCGACATTGGAGACCACCGCCGTGTCGTAGCGATCCGAATCCCGCCCGAGCGCGTCGATCACGAAGTCCGGCCCGAGCGCCGAGCCCCCGATCCCGATGTGGAGGATGTGGCGTATGGGCCCGAAGGCCTCCGCCTCGATCGCGTCGACGAGGGCGCGCATCCGGGCTCGAAGGCCGGAGGCTCGGGCGACGCTCTCCGGGGCGCCCTGGCCGCGCTCGGCGCTGTGCTCGGCGGCCCGCCCCTCGGTCGGGTTGGCGATCGCGCCGGCGAACAAAGCGTCCCGCGCGGCGGCGAGGCCGCGAGCCTCGGCCAGCGCCTGGAACGAGGCCAGGACCGGTGCGCCGAGATGGGTCTTGGAAAAGTCGAAATGGAGGCCGGGCAGGTCGATCGACAGCCGGGAATGGCGGTCGGGCTCGGCGGCGAAAAGGCCGGCAAGCGTTTGCGGCTCGGCCGCTTCGATGGCCGCCCAGGCTTGGTTTTCATCCATGAGCGGGCTCTTAGTGGCGCGGGGCGGCGATGCCAATGACCGTCGCCCCAGCGAAGGCTGGGGCCCCAGGGGGTGAAGAACGCCGGTGCTTTTCACCCGCCGGGGCCCCAGCCTGCGCGGGGGCGACGGGCCCCAGGGGTGAAGAACGCCGCGCCCTTCACCCGCTGGGGCCCCAGCCTGCGCTGGGGCGACGGGAATGCTCCTTGACCGCATCCCCGCCCCAAGCGAAAGCGGCGGCATGGCGAGCGGCGCGAAGGCGAAATCGAAGAAAAAGAAGGGGGGGCTCGCCGAGACGACTCGATTCCTGCTGCTCTTCTTCCTGCTCGCAATCCTTCTTCGAACCTTCGTCGTCGCGCCGTTCGTGATCCCTTCGGGATCGATGCTGCCCGAGCTCAGGATCGGCGACTATCTGTTCGTCGCGAAATGGCCCTACGGCTATTCGCGCTACTCGATCCCGTTCGGCCTCGCCTCGTGGGAGGGGCGGGTCTGGTCGGGGGAGCCGAAGCGCGGCGACGTCGTCGTCTTCCGCTATCCGGGCGAGGACGAGGATTATGTGAAGCGGCTGGTCGGCCTGCCCGGCGACAGGGTGCAGATGCGCCGCGGCCAGCTCCTCCTCAACGGCAAGCCGGTGCCGAAGGTGAGGATCGCCGACTGGCTGATGCCCGTCACCCCCAACAGCCCCTGCCGCTACGCCGGACGGATCCAGCCGCCCGCGATCGAGGCCGGCCAGGCCGTTTGCCGTTATCCGCGCTACCGCGAGACGCTCCCGGGCGGGCGTTCCTACGAAGTGCTCGACCAGATGGACGGCGGAGCCGACGATACGCCGGTCTATGCCGTTCCGGCCGGGCATTATTTCATGATGGGGGACAATCGGGACGACAGCGCCGACAGCCGATTCAGCCTCGAGCAGAAGGGCGTGGGATTGCTGCCCAGCGACCATGTCATCGGCCGGGCGCTGATCAATTTCTACTCGACCGACGGCTCGGCCGAATGGCTCAAGCCATGGACCTGGTTCTCCGCGGCGCGCTGGGAACGGGTGGGGCGGACCTTCTAGATGGAAGCTTTCTGTGGATAGGGACACTCTCGACTGGCTGGGGACGCTTGGAGTGGCGCCGAAGGACGTCGCCCTGTTCGAGCGCGCTTTGACCCATTCCAGCTTCGGCGAATCGCAATATGAGAGGCTCGAATTCCTCGGCGACCGGGTCCTGGGCCTCGCCGTCGCGTCCTGGCTCTACGAGCTCTTCCCCGACGAGCCTGAGGGCCAGCTCTCGAAGCGCCTCAACGCGCTCGTCGCCCGCGAGACCTGCGCCGAAGTGGGCCGCACCCTCGACGTGGGCGAGCGGATCCGCCTCGGCAAGCAGGCCCGGGAGGACGGGGCGTCGGACAGCGACAACGTCATCGGCGACGTCGTCGAGGCCCTGATCGGGGCGCTTTACCTCGATTCCGGCCTCGACGCGGCGGAGGCGTTCGTGCGCAGCGCGTGGGGCGACCGGGTGAGCACTCGCGACAAGGCGCCCCAGCATCCCAAGTCGGCCCTCCAGGAATGGGCGGCGGCCCAGGAGCGCAAGCCTCCCGTCTACCGCCTCGCCGAGCGGAGCGGGCCCCAGCATGCTCCGACCTTCGTCGTCGAGGTCGAGATCAGGGGCGTCGGGACCGCGAGCGCGGAAGGCGCGTCCAAGCAGGAGGCGGAGAAGGCGGCGGCGGAAAAGCTGCTGGAGCAGCTGAAATGACCGAGAAATGCGGCCTCGTCGCCGTGGTCGGAGCGCCCAATGCGGGCAAGTCGACCCTGGTCAATGCCTTGGTCGGGCAGAAGGTCGCCATCGTCAGCCCCAAGGCGCAGACCACCCGCACCCGGCTGATGGGGATCGCCATTGAGGGCGAGGCGCAGGTTCTGCTGCTCGACACGCCCGGCATCTTCGAGCCCAAGAGGCGTCTCGACCGGGCGATGGTCGCCGCGGCCTGGGCGGGGACCGCGGACGCGGACCTGATCGCCCTGGTGGTCGACGCCAAGACGGGTTTCTTCCGGCGCCTCGAGGAGATGCTCGACACTCTGAAGAACCGCCGCGAGCCCAAGATCCTCGTCCTCAACAAGGTCGACCTGGTGAAGAAGGAGGTGCTCCTGGCGCTGGCCACCCAGCTCGGCGAGCGGCTCGACTTCGAGGACGTCTACATGGTCTCGGCGACCAGCAGCGACGGGGTGGCCGACCTGAAGGCGGCATTGGCCGCCCGGGTCCCGGAGGGGCCGTGGCATTTCCCGGAGGAGCAGGTCTCCGACGCCAGCGAGCGGCTCGCCGCCTCCGAGGTGACCCGCGAGCAGCTCTACCTCCAGCTCCACGCCGAGCTTCCCTACGCAAGCGCCGTCGAGACCGAGAAATATGAGGAGCGCAAGGACGGCTCGGTCGCGATCCACCAGCAGATCCTGGTCGGCCGGCCTACCCAGCGTGCGATCGTGCTGGGCAAGGGCGGAACCCGGATCAAGGCGATCGGCGAGGCGGCGAGGAAGGAGCTGGAAGCCCTGATGGGCCGCAAGGTCCACCTCTTCCTCCACGTCAAGGTCAAGCCCGACTGGGAGGAGGACCGGGGGCTGTACCGCGAGATCGGGCTCGACTGGGTGGAATGAGCTTCACGGGGATTTAACGCCCGGTAGCTAGGCTCCCGGAATGCGCTACTTCATCATCCCCGCTTCGCTTTTCCTCGCGGCCCCCGTTTCAGCGAAGCCGCTCGTGCCGCTGGCCCCGCCGGTCGGCAATGCCGTCCACTCCATCGGCGCAGGCCCGCGAACCGTCCCCGCGGATCATCCGCTCCGCGGCCGGATCGCGGTGGAGCCGGTCGCGGCGATGCCCAGGCGGGTCGGAACCCTGTTCGTTTCGGTGGCCAAGCCGGCGGAGTTCGACACCGCGCTCAAGCTTGCGCTCGAACAGTCGGGAATGCTCGCCGCTCCGCAGGCTGCGCCAAAGGCCCGTTTGCACGTCACCTGGCGCTGGCTCGACGCCCCGGCCAAGATCGGTTCCAGCGCTCGGGCAAAGGTCGCCGTCGCCTACGAGCTTCGCCGGATCGACACCGGCCAGGCCATCTTCCAGCGGGAGGTGACGAGCGAGGCTCGGACGACCGGCGGCCGCGACGCCAGCCTGCGCCTCCGGCACAATGCGAGGAAGGCGATCCAGCGCAATATCGCCGCCGCCGTCATCTGCCTGGATCTCGCCGCCTACGGCCGGGCGCCCGGCGACTGCGCCCCCGGACGGGCGGAGGGCCGGATCGTATCGCGCTGAGCTTGGCGGGGGGCGGCGCTTTCGTCGCCCCAGCGAAGGCTGGGGCCCCAGGGGGTGAGAGGCACAGTGATCTTCACCCGCTGGGGTCCCAGCCTTCGCTGGGACGACGGGGAGGGGGACCATGCGGAGCATGGTGGAGGGGTATCGGCCGAAGCCGCCGAGGATCGCGCGAGAACCTCCTGGTGCTGCGCCATCCACCCCTCCACCACCCTTCGGGTGGTCCCCCTCCCCATCTGACGATGGGGAGGATATCTACCCCTTGACGTTCACCACCTGCCGGAGCCTGTGCCTGATCGCCACCAGGTCGGTCTGGGCGTCCATCACCGCGCCGATGTCCTTGTAGGCGGCCGGGCTCTCGTCCAGCACTCCGACGTCGACCCGGCACTCGATGCCCTCCATCGCCGCCTGGTGCTGGTCGAGGCTGATCAGCTTCTTGGCCTGGCCGCGCGACATCACCCGGCCGGCGCCGTGCGAGCAGCTGCAGAAGCTCTCGGCGTTGCCGAGACCCTCGACGATGAAGCTTCCGGTGCCCATCGAG
>DASVUW010000452.1:0-4256 GCA_036386845.1 Allosphingosinicella sp.
CGAGCAGATCAGCCAGGCGTTCGATTCGATCACCTATTCGAAGGGCGAAGCGGTGATCACCATGCTCGAAGACTATGTCGGCGAGGACGCATGGCGGCGAGGCGTGCAGGCCTATATCCGCGCCCATCGGCTCGACAACACCCAGACGGACGACCTTTGGCAGGCGGTCGAGCGGGCGGCGGGCAAGCCGGTGACCGCCATCGCCCACGATTTCACGCTCCAGCCGGGCGTCCCGCTGATCCGGGTCGAGAATGCGACCTGCCGGGCCGGCAAGACCGACGTCTCGCTTCGCCAGGCGGAATTCACCCGCGACCGCCAGGGCCAGGCTTCGAAGGCCTGGCGGGTGCCGGTGATCGCGGCGAGCCTCGGCGGCGCCGAGACCCGAACGCTCGTCACGGGCGGAACGGCAAGCCTCAGCGTTCCGGGTTGCAACCCGGTGATCGTCAACAGCGGCCAGACGGGCTATTACCGGACCCTCTATTCCCCTGCCCTGCTGGACAAGCTGACGGCGAGCTTCCCACGCCTGAAGCCGATCGACCAGATCGGCCTCCTCGCCGACAATTGGGGCCTCGGCCTCGCCGGCTACCAATCGGCGGCAGAGGCGCTCGACATGGTCGACGCGGTTCCGTCCAATGCCAACCCGCAGGTTTGGAGCCGGGCCGCGGCGATCCTGAGCAGCGTGCACAATATGTACGAGAGCGATCCCGCCCGCCGCCGCATCGTCGAGCGCTACGCCTCGGCGAAGCTGTCGCCGGTCCTCGCCCGGATCGGCTGGGCTCCGAAGGCGGGGGAGTCGCCCACCGTTCCGGTGCTCCGGGCGGATCTGATCCAGACCCTCGGCGAGATGGGAGATCGGGTCGTCGTCACCGAGGCAAACCGGCGCCTCGCAGCCGGCGACCCGCTGGCGACCGGAGGCCCGCTCCGAAGCACCATCCTCGCGGTGACCGCGCGCAATGTCGACTCGGCGGGATGGGAACGCCTCCGCGCCCAGGCCCGCGCCGAGCGAAGCCCGCTGGTGAAGGCCCAGCTCTACCGCCTGCTCGGCACCGCCGCGGATCCCGCTCTGGCGCAAAGGGCGCTCGACCTTGCGCTGACCGACGAGCCCGGCGCGACCACCAGCGCGGGGATCCTCTCCGCCGTGGCGGGCGAGCATCCGGACCTCGCCTACGATTTCGCCATCCGCAACCGCGAGAAGGTCGAGGGCCTGGTCGACATCTCGTCGCGCTCGCGATTCATCGCCGGCCTCGGCGGCGGCTCCGCGGACCCGGCGATGATCGCCAAGCTCGAAGATTTCGCGACCCGCTACATGACCCCGCAGTCCCGCGGCCGGGTCGACGTCGCCATCGCCTCGATCCGCGACCGGATCCGGGTGCGGACGACGAGACTTCCGGATATTACGAAGTGGATTGAAGCTAAGGCAGGCTGACTTGCCTCCCCATGGCGAAGCCATGGGGAGGGGGACCACCCGAAGGGTGGTGGAGGGGTAGCTGACCAGAACTCGGCGGTTCTGGCGCGAGACGACGAAGGCTGCGCCTTCTACCCCTCCACCATGCTTCGCATGGTCCCCCTCCCCATCTACGATGGGGAGGCAGAAAGCCGCATCGTCCTTCGATACAGCCACGCCGCGAGAAGCACGAACAGCGCCGTCCCGCCGATCAGTGCGACGGTCTCGAACCCGTCCCCAACCACCGCCAGCGGCGTATCCTGCCCCGACCCGGCGACGATGCCCGCGAAGACCACGCCCCACAGGCTCTCGCCCACGATGAGGCCGGTCGCCGTGAGCACGCCCATGCGCCGGGCGAATTCGGGCTTGGGCCGGCCGTCGGCCCAGCGGTCATAGTAGAAGCCGATCACCGATCCGATCACCACCGGAAGGACCGCCGCCATCGGAAGATAGATTCCGATCCCGACGGCGAGTGGGGGGAGGCGAAGAGTCTTCGCCCGGCCCAGGCTCTCGTCGAGGAGGACGAGGCCCAGTCCGGTCAGCGCTCCGTAGCCGATCATCGTCCAGTTCAGATTGCCGCCGAGCACGCCCTTGGCGAGGGCGGAGATCAGTGCGGCCTGGGGTGCCGGAAGGGCGTTGGGGCCGGCACCCGGCATCCCGGCGAAGCCCATGCCCTCGTAGAGAACCTGAAGAACCGGCGGGACGACGAGCGAGCCGAAGATCACTCCGAAGATCAGCGCGACCTGCTGCCGCCAGGGGGTCGCCCCGACCAGCTGGCCGGTCTTCAGGTCCTGGAGGTTGTCGTTCGAGATGGTGGCGATCCCGAAGACCAGCCCCGTGACGATCAGGGCGTAGGCGACCAGGGCTTCGGACGTCCCGGGCGGGGTGTCGCGTCCGAACAGCCCGACCAGCATCAGCGAGGCGGCGACGACGGACAGGATTCCGATGCCCGAGACGGGGCTGTTCGAGGCTCCGATGAGGCCGGCCATATAGCCGCAGACGGCAGCGATCATCAGTCCGATGACCAGGATGAAGACGAGCGCGCCCGCGATCAGCAGGGCGGCCGACCCCTCGAGCGGCCCGCCGGCGATCACAGTCCACAAGAGCCATGCGATCGGCACCAGAATGGCAAGCGAACCGAGGCCGACGATCGAGATTGGGAGGTCGCGCTCCTCGAGTGCCAGAGCCTCGCCGCCGCGGCGGGCCGCGCTTGCCGCCATCGCCGAGCGGATCCCGCCGAGCACCGGCCCGGCGATCTTGAGCAGGGTCCAGACAGCGGCCACGCCTATCACCCCGGCCCCGAAGAAGCGGACATCGCGGGTGAAGATGGTCCGCGCCCATTCCTCAGGTCCGCCGGGCAGCGGGCTCTGCGCGGTCAGGATCGGCAACAGCACCCACCAGCCGATCGCGAGCCCGAGGAACATCGCCAGTCCGACCGAGATCCCGACCAGATGGCCTACCCCCATCAGCGCGAAGGAAAGCCCGCCCGAAATGCCGGTCGCGCCCGAACCCGCCCGGAACCAGGCCGAAGCCTCGCCGGCGACCAGCCTCGTCTGGGTGAGGATGGCGAAGCCCGCCGAGGCGAGGCTGCTCCAGATGAGGACGGAGAGGCCCCGCGCGCTCTCCTCCTCGCCCGATCCTGCCTTCGAGCCGACCTGGAGGACTTCGGCCGCCGCTCGCCCTTCCGGGAAGGGCAGCGGGCTGTCGACCACCATCGCCCGCCGCAGCGGGACGGAGAAGAGCACGCCCAATATGCCGCCGAGCATGGTGATCGCCGCGGTGGTGACGAATGGAAAGCCCTGCCACCAGCCGATCATGACCAGGCCGGGAAGGACGAAGATGATCGCCGCCAGGGTACCGGCCGCGGAGGCGACGGTCTGGACGATGTTGTTCTCGAGGATCGAGGAGTTGGAGAACCAGCGCAGGATCGCCATCGAGATGACAGCGGCGGGGATCGAGGTCGCGAAGGTCAGTCCGACCTTGAGGCCGAGATAGACGTTGGCGGCGGTGAAGACGAGGGTGATGAGGCCGCCGAGCAGGATTGCCCGGACCGTGAGCTCGCGAATTGATGCTTCGGTTGCCATTCCTAAGGTACCCCCGCTGCAGAGCCCGGACCTTCGCGGAGACCGAGCAAATCGGCAATAGGCTTGCGACGAGCCTTTGCCTCCCCATCGCGAGATGGGGAGGGGGACCATGCAAAGCATGGTGGAGGGGTAACTGGCGGAGGATTCGGCGGATGAGGCGCGAGACGGCGAAGGCCTGCGCCATCTACCCCTCCACCACCCTTCGGGTGGTCCCCCTCCCCATCCGCTTCGCGAACGGGGAGGCAAAAAACTACCGCCCCCTGAACAAACCTCCCAGCAATCCTCGGAGCAACTGGCCTCCGATCTTCCCCGCGACCTGCCGGCCCACCGTGCTCGCGGCGGAACGGGCGGCCGATTCCACCAGCTTGTCGGTCAGCGTCGGCCTCGCCGCCTCGCGGGCCCGACGGGCCGCCTCGCGTTCGGCCGCGACTCGGGCGCGCTCGGCCTCTTTGGCGGCGCGCGCGGCCTCCCGCTCGGCGAGCACCCTCTCCTTCTCGGCCTGCTTCGCTTCGGCGGCGTCCAGCTTGGCCTCTTCGGCTCTCGCCTTCGCCTCGGCCGCAGCGGCCTGCGCCTCGCTGGATTTCGCGCCGAGCAATTCCTGGGCGGATTCGCGGTCGATGGCCTCGTCATATCTGGAGCCGATCGCGTCGGTCTGGATGAACACCGCCCGCTCCTCTGCGCTGACCGGCCCGACCCGCGAGCCCGGCACCCGGATCAGGGTCCGCTCG
>DASVUW010000453.1:0-5604 GCA_036386845.1 Allosphingosinicella sp.
TCCCAGAAGGTGTCGTTGTCCAGCAGGTTGACGAAGAAGTCGTTGGTCAGCTGGCCCAGCCGACCGGTGAACGCGCCGTTCCTGCTCCCGACATGATTGGCGCCGAGCACGCGCAGCCCGCCGACCAGCACCGTCATCTCGGGCACCGACAGACCGAGCAGCGAGGCACGGTCGAGCAGCAGCTCCTCGGTCTTCACGCTGTGCTTGGTCTTGAGATAGTTGCGGAATCCGTCCGCCATCGGCTCCATCACCGCGAAGCTCTCGGCATCGGTCCAGTCCTGGCCGGCGTCGCCGCGGCCCCCGGAGAACGGGACCTCGACGTCGAAGCCGGCGTCCCGCGCCGCCTTCTCGACCGCCGCGGTGCCGGCGAGGACGATCGCGTCGGCGACAGACATCGACCCCCGAAGCGCTTCGATCCGCGCGAGGATCGCGCCCAGCTCTTCCGGCTCGTTGACCGCCCAGCCGCGCTGCGGCTCGAGCCGGACCCGAGCGCCGTTGGCGCCGCCGCGATGGTCGGACCGGCGATAGGTGGAGGCCGATGCCCAGGCCGCCTTGACGAGCTGGCCGACGCTGAAGCCCGAATCGAGGATCGCGGACTTGAAGGCCTCGACCTCGGCATCGGAGGGTGCCGCGCCCGCGGGCACCGGGTCCTGCCAGATCATATCCTCTTCGGGGACTTCCGGCCCGAGGTAGCGGACCTTAGGACCCATGTCGCGATGGGTGAGCTTGAACCAGGCCCTCGCGAAGGCGCCCTTGAACGCCTCGTGGTCGTTGCGGAACTTCTCCGAGATCGCCCGGAACTCGGGATCGACCTTCAAAGCCATGTCGGCCGTGGTCATCATCGTCGGGACCCGCTTCGAGGGATCATGGGCAGCCGGGGCCATATCCTCCTCGCGCTGGTTTATCGGCTGCCATTGCTGGGCCCCGGCCGGCGAGCGGACGAGCTCATATTCGTAGTCGAGCAGAAGCCGGAAATAATTCTCCGACCATTCATTGGGCGTGTTCACCCAGCTGCCTTCGATCCCGCTGGTGATCGTATGCTCGCCGAAGCCGCTTTCGTGGGCGCTTGCCCAGCCGAGGCCCTGGAGGGCGATGTCCGCCCCTTCGGGCGCCGAATCGATCAGGCTCGGGTCGCCCGCGCCGTGCGCCTTGCCGAAGGTGTGGCCGCCGGCGGTGAGCGCGACCGTCTCCTCGTGGTTCATCGCCATCCGCTCGAAGGTGAGCTTGATGTCGCGCGCGGACTGGAGCGCGTCGGGGACTCCGCCGGGACCTTCGGGATTGACGTAGATGAGGCCCATCTGGACCGCCGCCAGCGGATTCTCGAGCTCCAGCTCCTCCTCGGGCAGGATCCGGGTCTTGTTGTCCGGGTGCCCGACGAACTGCTCCTCGGAGCCCCAGTAGATGTCGCGCTCGGGCTCGAACACGTCGCGGCGCCCGCCGCCGAAGCCGAGGACCGGCCCGCCCATCGATTCGATCGCGACGTTGCCGGCGAGGATGAAGAGGTCCGCCCAGCTGATATTCTTGCCGTATTTGCGCTTGATCGGCCAGAGCAGGCGCCGGGCCTTGTCGAGATTGCCGTTGTCCGGCCAGCTGTTGAGCGGAGCGAAGCGCTGCTGGCCGCTATTCGCGCCTCCGCGCCCGTCGGCCGTGCGGTAGGTGCCCGCGGCGTGCCAGGCCATCCGGATCATCAGCCCGCCATAAGTGCCGTAATCGGCCGGCCACCAGGGCTTGCTGTCGGTCATCATCGCCTTCAGGTCGGCCTTCAGCGCCTGGTAATCGAGCTTCGAGAAGGCCTCGGCATAATCGAAGTCCGCGCCCATCGGATCGGGCGAGAGGCCGCCCTGGTTGAGGATCTCGAGCGGAAGCGCCTCGGGCCACCAGTCGCGGTTGGTCCGGCCGAGCAGCGAGCGCACGGTCGTCGGCTTGTCCATCGGGCAACCGCCCATCTCACCAGTCTTCGCGTCCATGTCCTCGCCTCTCCTCTGCATTGGGTTTTGCAGCAACGCCTAGGCGCTCATCGTCATCGGCGGAAGCGAGGAAAAACGCTCAGGTTGAGCGGTAAAATCGATCATCAATTCCTGGCACAACCGTTTCGGAGACAACAACATCCATTTCGGATCAAACGCTAAGCATTTCGGATTAAACGGGAATTGCGATTCCTTGAGCTCTATGTTTCATGCGAATTCTGATTCGGGGCCGGGAAGTGGGGGTCATGAAGCGAGGATGTAAATTGGCCGTCGTGGCCATGGGCGCCGCCGTGGTGGCCGCGTCGGCGGCGCTGGCCGCGGAGACGATCGTCTACCGCTACGATGCGCGCGGACGGCTGGTCAAAGTCGAGCGCAGCGGCAATGTGAACAACAACGTCGTCACGAACTACACGTTCGACAAGGCGGACAACCGGACCGTCAAGACGACGACGGGCTCGCCCAACCCACCGCCGCCCTGAAACAATCCCCACGAAGTGGTACTTCGTGGGGCCCCCAGGGATCGGGTCAAAGTGGTACTTTGACCCGGTCGGAAAATCAGCGCGCCGCGCGCGCTATCGATCCCGGACCGGGTCCGGGAAAGCTTTTCGGAGAAGAGAAGATGAAGTCGACGTCCTTGCGGGCGAAAGCCCTTTCGTGCGCCCTGCTCGCGGGAACCGCCCTTTGCGCCCTCGCCGCCGCTCCGGCCGCGGCCCAGACCGCGCGGGAGCATCGCGCGCTCGATTCCAACGGGGTCGACCTCACTCATGGCGATTTCGTCATGGCCTTCGTCGAAGGCTCGATCGGGTCGGGCGACGGCGAGCTCGCTTTGGTCCGCTCGAAGGTCCCGAAGAGCGACGGCCTGGGCTCGGGCGGCCACCAGTGGGACGGGATCTATCTGAGCCGGAGCGTCGGGTCTTCGGGCACGAGCTTCTTCGTCGACAAGGACAATCGCTACGAGAAGTTCGGCGCGCTCGGCACCCTCCCGACCGGCTCGAGCCTGGGGCAGTCCGGCGCCGAACATCATTACCGGACCGCCGACGGCACCCTCATCACGTTCGGCGACCCGACCGGAAGCACCGCCGCCACATCCACTTACTGCAACGGAAGCTGGGGCCAGGGCAGCTGCACCCAGCTTCCGCTCACCATCGCCTCCCCCGACGGCAAATCGGTGAGCCTGGACTGGGAGATCTGGACGAGCTGCACCGAGGTGCTCATCGACGAGAACAATCCCTACCCCGAATGCAGCTACTGGACCCGGCTGGGAAGCGTCTCGAACAGCTTCGGCTACCGGATCGCCTTCACCTACGCCTCGAACGGAAGCGGAAGCGTCGGCAACGAAGGCCCGCCCCAGAGCTGGCAGCGCCGCACCGGAGCCGCCCTGTACAACGACCGGGTCAGCACCACCGTCCCTCAGGCGACCACCGCTTATTCCTATCCGGCGGCGAACATGGTCGACGTCACCGACACGGGCGGCCGGCAATGGCGCTTCACCGGCACCTGGCCGGGGATCACCGGGATCCGCCGTCCGGGCGCGGCCTCGGACTCGACGACCGTCGCCTATTCGGGTTCGAGCGTCGCCTCGGTGACCCGCGACGGGGTGACGACCGCTTATTCGCGCTCGGTCAGCGGCTCGACCGCGACGATGATTGTCACCAACGCGCTCAACCAGGCGACGACGATCGTCTCCGACCTCACCGTCGGCCGGCCGACCTCGGTCACCAATCCGCTCGGCCAGTCGACGGGCTTTACGTACGACGGCAGTGGCCGGCTGACCCGGACCACCGCTCCCGAGGGCAATTATGTCGAGCACAGCTACGACGCCCGCGGCAACGTCACCCAGACCGTCGCAGTGCCCAAGGGCGGCTCGGGCCCGACCCTCGTCACCTCGGCAAGCTTCGACTCGACCTGCGGCAACCCGGCCACCTGCAACCAGCCGATAAGCACGACCGACGCGCGCGGCAACGTCACCGACTATACCTACGATCCGACCCATGGCGGAGTCCTGACCGTCACCGGCCCGGCGCCAACGCCGGGCGCGGTCCGGCCGCAGACCCGCTACAGCTACACGCTCGTCGACGGCGAGTACCAGCTGACCGGCATCTCGCAATGCCGGACGGCGAGCGCGTGCGCCGGCACCGCCGACGAGGTGAAGACGGCGCTCGCTTTCGATCCCAACGGCAACCTCTACTGGACCGCGAGCGGCGACGGCACCGGAGCGCTCGTCGCGGCGACGACCCTCACCTACGATCCGGTCGGCAATGTGGCCTTGGTCGACGGCCCGCTGCCGGGCACGGCGGACACCGCCCGGATCCGCTACAATGCCGCCCGGCAGGTGACCGGCTCGGTCTCGCCCGATCCGGACGGCGTGGGGCCGCTCAAGCACCGCGCGGTGCGCAACAGCTACGATCCTTCGACCGGCCTTCTCACCAAGGTCGAGCAGGGCAACGTGAACGGCCAGTCCGACGGCGACTGGGCGGCGTTCAGCGCCGCCCAGGCGGCCGAGACGGTCTATGACTCCAACGCGCGGCCTGTAGTGAGCAAGCTGACTTCGGGCTCGACTGTCCACGCGCTCAGCCAGACGAGCTACGACCCGCTCGGCCGCCCCGAATGCTCGGCTCAGCGGATGAACGTCGCCGCGTTCGGCGCGCTGCCCGCGTCGGCCTGCAGCCTCGGGGCCCAGGGCAGCGACGGCCCCGACCGGATCGCGAAGACCTTCTACGACGCCGCCGGGCGGGTCGCTCAGGTCAGGTCCGCGGTCGGAACCGCCGACGAAGCGGCCGATGTCGTCACGACCTTCACCGCCAACGGGCAGGTGCAGACGGCGACCGACGCCGAGAACAACAAGACGACCTACGAATATGACGGCCACGACCGGCTGTCGAAGACCTATTACCCGGTCCCCACCAAGGGCGCCGGAACGAGCAACCCGGCCGATTATGAGCAGGCCGTCCACGACTCCAACGGCAACGTCACGAGCTTCAGGAACCGGGCGAACGAGACCATCGCGTTCACCTACGACGCGCTCAACCGGATGACGTTCAAGAACCTGCCCGGAAGCGAGCCCGACGCGACCTATACCTACGACCTGCTCGGCCGGATGACGGGCGCGTCGCGCGCCGGCCACAGCCTCTCCTTCGCCTACGACGCCCTCGGCCGTCAGCTGAGCGAGACCGGGCCGCACGGAACCGTGTCCTCGACCTGGGACATTGCCGGCCGGCGAACCCGGCTCACCCACCCCGACGGCTTCTATGTCGATCACGACTATCTCGTCACCGGCGAGATGACGGCCATCCGCGAGAACGGCGCCACCTCCGGAGTCGGGGTGCTCGCCACCTTCGCCTATGACGACCTCGGGCGGCGGACCTTGCTGACTCGAGGCAACGGCACCACGACCGGCTACGCCTACGATCCGGCGTCGCGCCTGTCCCAGCTGGTCCAGGACCTGTCGGGGACCGCCAACGACCTGACGCTCGGCTTCGCCTACAACCCGGCCGGCCAGATCGTCTCGAACAGCCGCTCGAACGACGCCTATGCCTGGACCGAGCACGGCTCGGGGAGCACGAGCACGAGCGCGGACGGGCTGAACCGGATCGGGAGCTGGAACGACGGCATCGGCTACGATCCGAAGGGCAATATC
>DASVUW010000454.1:0-4601 GCA_036386845.1 Allosphingosinicella sp.
GTCGGGCCGGACGGACGCAGGCGAGGCCGTTCCGGCGGCCTAGGCGCCGGCCGCCCCCCGGCCCGAGCCGAGGCCGGCCCTGTGGCTGCTCGCCGACGACGACACCCGGATCTACATGTTCGGGACGATCCACGTGCTTCCGCCGGGATTCCGCTGGCGGTCGGCGGCGCTCGACAAGGCGGTCGGCGAGTCGGCGGAGCTGGTCGTCGAGACCTACGAGGCGCCGGGCGCCGAGGCTGGAGCGGAGGCCGCGGCCGCCTTCTTCGCGGACAAGGCGGTGCCGCTTCTCCAGCGGGTCCCCAAGAAGAAGCGCAAGGCCCTGAAGGCGGCGATCGAGGCGTCGGGCCTGCCCAAGCCGATGCTCGACCAGATGCACAGCTGGGCGGCGGCGATGACCCTCGGGATCGCCCAGATGCTCTCGGAATATGGAGTGGACGATCCGGACGACGCGCCCGGGGTCGAGGACGTGCTCGAGGAGACCTTCCGGAGCGCGGCCAAGCCGATCCTCAGCGTCGAGGACGGCGATGCGGTGCTCGCTTCGATGAGCGCGCTTCCCGAGGCGGTGCAGGTCCAGCTTCTGCTCGAGGCGACCGCTCCGGCGCGGGCCGGGAAGAAGGGCCAGGCCGTTTCAGGCGCCGGCGAGGCGGACTGGGTTGCGGGCCGCTCGGAGGCGCTCGACCTCGAGCTCGGGGACGACTTCCCCCCGGCCTTGTTCGACGTCCTGGTGCGCCGCCGCAACGCCGCCTGGACCCTGTGGCTGGAGGAGCGGCTGAAGAAGCCGGGGACCCTGCTGTTCGCGGTCGGAGCCGGGCATCTGGCCGGGCGGGAATCGGTGCAGGCGATGCTTGCCAAGCGCGGGCTCAAGGTGAAGCGGATCGATTGAAGGGCGACACTCGATAATCCAGTGCCGGATACCTAAATCCAGGTCCTCCCCGAGATTTCTCGGGGAGGGGGACCGCGCGAAGCGCGGTGGAGGGGTTCTTCCAGAGTCAGAAGGCCCCTCCACCAGGCTTCGCCTGGTCCCCCTCCCCTGCAAATGCAGGGGAGGATTGGAAATTCGAAACGAGGAATGCGATCATGGCGACTGGACGGATGAAGTGGCTCAGGCTGGTGCTGGCGGGGCTTCTTCCGCTCGCCGCCTCCGCGGTCGAGGCGAAACCGGCGAAGGCGGCGAAGCCCGCGATGTGGAAGGTCGCGGATTCCGACACCACCGTCTATCTGTTCGGGACCATCCACCTCCTTCCCAAGGGCCAGAGCTGGCGGACTCCGGCGATGGATTCGGCGCTGGCCGCAGCGGACGAGCTGGTGCTCGAAGTCGCCAATATCGACGACATGATGGCCTCGGCCCAGGCCATGGCGAAGCTTGGAATGTCGCCGGGGCTTCCACCGATCGCCGAGCGGGTGCCCGAAGGCAAGCGCGCCGCGCTCCGGGCCATGATCGCGGAGAGCGGCTATCCGGAGGCGGTGTTCGACCGGCTCGAGACCTGGGCGGCGGCGCTTCCGCTGCTCGGAGTGACGTTCAAGCGGCTCGGCCTCGATCCGTCGCTCGGGGTGGAAAGCCAGATCGGGACTCCGTTCAAGGCGGCCGGCAAGAGGGTGACGGGGCTGGAGACGGTCGAGCAGCAGCTGGGCTATTTCGACAAGCTTTCCGAGGGGGCGCAGCGGGCGCTGCTCCTCTCGGTGGTCGAGGACAGCGCGGAGACCCGGGCTCAATTCGGGCAGATGCTCGCGGCCTGGGCGAGCGGCGACCTCAAGGGGATCGCTCGCACCTTCGACGACGAGACCCAGATGTCGCCCGAGCTCAAGGCGGCGCTGATGAGCCAGCGCAACGCCGCCTGGGCGGAGTGGCTGGCGAAGCGGATGGAGAAGCCGGGAACGGCCTTCGTCGCCGTCGGAGCGGGGCATCTGGTCGGAGCGGATTCGGTCCAGTCGATGCTGAAGAAGAAGGGGCTGAAGGCGAACAGGGTACAGTGAGCGCCCCTTCCCTCCCCATCGAAGATGGGGAGGGGGACCACCGAAGGTGGTGGAGGGGTGATCTGGCGAGGCCTTGGCAGGTCACCCCTCCACCATGCTTCGCATGGTCCCCCTCCCCATGCTGCGCATGGGGAGGCAAAAGAGGCAAAACTTGCCTTCCCTCCCCCCCTCCGCTAGAGGGCCCGCTTCCCTGCTCATGGTCATCCCTGGAGGCGTGAGCGCGGGTTTCATCAATCCAGCTATTGGAGACATGCAAATGAGCGAACAGCTTACGCTGTCGGCCGAGACGCGCGAGCGGGCGGGCAAGGGAGCCTCCCGAGCCATGCGTCGCGAAGGCCGAGTCCCCGCCGTCGTCTACGGCAACAAGGAAGAGCCCCTCGCCGTCCACGTCGAGGAAAAGGCGCTGATGAAGATGCTGAACACCGGCCACTTCATGAACTCGGTCGTGATGATCGAGGTCGCCGGCGGAACCACCGCCCGCACCCTTCCCAAGGACGTCCAGTTCCACCCGGTCTCGGACCGGCCGCTGCATGTCGATTTCCTCCGGATCTCCGAGCATTCGAAGGTCCACGTCAACGTTCCGATCCGGTTCACCGGCGAAGAGCAGTCGCGGGGCATCAAGCGCGGCGGAGTCCTCAACGCCGTCCGCCACGAGCTCGAGCTGGTCTGCGACGCGGCCGAGATCCCCGACGAGATCGAGATCAGCCTTGCCGGAATGAATATCGGCGATTCGCTGCATATCTCCGCGGTGACCCTGCCCCAGGGCGTCGAGAGCGCGATCACCGACCGCGACTTCACGATCGCCACGATCGTTCCCTCGTCCGGCTCCGTGATGGAGGCGGAGGACGCCGCGTCCGACGCCGATGTGCCGGCGGACGAGGTTCCGGCGACCGAGGCGACTCGCGGCGACGAGGACGAAGACCAGCCCACCCAGTCGCAGGACTGACGGCTTGTCGATCCTGGGCTGGCTCGGCTCGCTCCTCGGCCCCCGGGCCGTCGAAGTGCCGGGCCAGCCCGGGGGTTCCTCCGCCAGAGGCGATTGGCCCGCCACTCACGATTGGGGGGATTTCTCACCCGTGCAGATCTGGGTCGGCCTCGGCAATCCCGGCGCGAGCTACGCCATGCATCGGCACAATGTCGGCTTCATGGCGGTCGACTCGATCGCCGCCACCCACGATTTCGAGCCTCCGAGGAAGAGCTTCCACGGCTGGGCCCAGCTGGGCCGGATCGGGGGGCAGAGGATCCTCCTGCTCAAGCCCGCAACCTTCATGAACGAGAGCGGCCGGGCGGTCCGGGCCGCGATGGACTTCTTCAAGAAGGAGGTCGCCGACGTCACGCTCTTCCACGACGAGCTCGACCTGGCGCCGTTCAAGGTCAAGGTGAAGACCGGCGGCGGGACCGCGGGGCATAACGGCCTGAGGTCGGCCGAGGCCCATGCCGGCAACGCCTTCCGCCGGGTGCGGATCGGAATCGGCCATCCGGGACATAAGGACAGGGTGACCGGCCACGTGCTCGGCAATTACGCCAAGGCCGAGCAGGACAGGCTCGCCGACATGCTCGGAGCGATCGCGGCGGAGGCCGAATGGCTGGCGAAGGGCGACGACGCCCGCTTCATGAACGAGGTCGCGCTCAGGCTTCAGGACTGACCCGCCCCGCCATTGGCCCGAAATCGGAAATTGGTGCCAGGCACCAATTTCCAAGCTGTTGATTTCATGGGTGGCGCCGCGAGAGCGCTGCTGACAGGCTGAACCGATGCGCCTGATCTATCTCTGCCTCGGCTTCGCCTCGCTGGCGCTCGGCGCCGTCGGGGTCGTCCTGCCGCTGCTTCCGACCGTACCCTTCGTCCTCCTCGCGACCTTTTTCTTCGCTCGAAGCTCGCCCAGGCTAGAAGCGCGACTGCTCGGCCACCCTCGGTTCGGACCGCACATCCGCGCCTGGCGCGAGCGCGGCGCGATCAGCCCGGCCGGAAAGCGAGCGGCCCTCATCGCCTTCGCCTTCAGCGCGGTGCTCGGGTTGGTACTGCTTCCTTTTCCCTGGCTGCTCGCGCCAGCCCTCGCGGGACTCGTCGGAGGAAGCTGGATCGCGACTCGGCCGGAAGCCTGACGTCAGCCCGGACTCGGTCCGGGATGCATGAACACGGCCGGCGGCGCGGAGGCTCTTGCGAGAGGGGCGGGCGACGCGCATAATCGGCGCCATGTGGTCATTTCTTGCATTGGCCCTATGGGCTCCGCTGGCCGCCGCAGCCGCGTCGGGCTCCGGTCTCCCCCTCCAGGCCCTGACGGAAGCCGATGTCGGCGCGGACGCGCTCCAGAACTCGGCCTGCTACGCGCATGACGGGCCCGCGGTCCTCCTCGTCGCGACCAGGCGGAACGCGATCGTCAACGCCGACGGGGACCTGCTCCTGCTCGACCGGCTGGACGACGACGGCTATCCGAGGGGCGGAGCGCGTTACGGATCCAACACGTTCAGGATCGTCATCTCGCCGGCGCCGGGCGAGGTCGACGACACGGCTTCGGACGGGCGGACCGCCCAATCGGCCCAGATCAGCGTTCGAAGGCGCGGAAGCACGTCCAGCATCACGGCCCGCTGGAACTGCAGCCCCGCCAAAGGCGCTTGAAAGCGCGGCT
>DASVUW010000455.1:0-3868 GCA_036386845.1 Allosphingosinicella sp.
AGACGTTGCCGGGTTGATCCAGGCGCCGGGCGGGCCTGCTCGGATCCTGAAACGAGTTAAGGATGACGTGCTGACAGTCGTTCAGGCCGGCGTCAGGCTCGACGCGCTTGTCTGCGGCAGGAACGAGTGCGGGAGACAATCATGAGAGCAATGTCTGTGGCGATCGCGGCGGCGGCCTTGCTCACGCCGGCCGGCGCGCAATCCCAGCTGGTAAGGCAGGATTTCTGCGACGGGCTGAACCGGGTGATCGACTCCGCGCGCGACGACGGCGGCTTTCTCTTCCTCGAGCGCGCTCACGGCGCGCCTCCCCATCTCGGCTTCCGCCACGGCTGCCGGGCCACCGGCGACTCGAAAAGGCAATATTGGCTGTGCACCCAGAATCTGGCGCCGGCGGAGATGAGCCGCGACGCCCTTGCCGAGCGGGTCGCCGCCTGCCTGCCCGAGGCGGTGCGCTCCACGAGCGACTACGGGCACGAAGCGGTCTTCGCCCTCCCGCACGCCCAGATCCGGATCAACGAGCGCGGCGGCCCCCGAGCGAAGGTCGGACGGATCGTGCAACTGGTGGTCGAGGCCATTCCGGCGCGATGAGCGCGGAGCCTCGGGTGTCCTGACCGCGCGAGGGTTTACCCGCGGCCATGGCGGCGGGCCTTTGCCGCATGAGCGTCATCACGGCCTGATCCCTGCAGCAAGCCTTCTCTTGGTGGCTTCGGGCCGCGGATGCTATCGTCGGCCCTGCTGCAATCACGGGGGTCGAGATGGGCAAATGGATTATCGGCATCGCCGCCGCGGCGGCGATCGGCTTCGGCTCGGCTCCGGCCGCGGCCCAGGACAATGGGCCGGCCCCGGCCCCGGCCGCGAACGTCATCCAGGCGAGCGAAGATGCGGTCGGCGGTTCCGGATCGGACGGCTCCTCGGACGGGACGGTCGCCGTGCGGCCGCAGGCGCCCGGAGCGCGTTTCGTCCAGCCGGGACCGCAGCAGGCGCAGGCGCAGCCGGCTCCTCCGGGGCCGGTGGTTCTGCCCGGACGTCCCGTCGGCGACGCCCTGGCGCTCGTCATGATCGGGCTGCTCGCCCTCATCGGGCTGATCTTCCTCGCGATCATCTTCACCAGGCTCTCGGCGTCGGGTTGGTCGCTTGCTGAGGCCCTCTCCGAGAATGTCGTCGAGCCGGAGTTCGATTCCGCCGGCAATCCGGTGATGGCCGGGCCGGTCCAGGCGACCCGTTCGCGAATGGTGCCGAGCACCAGCCGGCTGATCGCCCTCATGGGGCTGTTCGCGATCCTCCTGCTCTACATCGGCTTCGGCGGTGCGGCGCTCTATTATTTCACCACCGGCCAGGTGCTTCCGCCGCAGATCGGCGAGGTAAAGAGCTTCCTCTACGCCGGCCTGACCCTGTTCGCGCCCTACATCGTCAGCAAATTCTCCAGCGCGTTCAGAGGCGCCAGATAGGAGGCACCTCAGTCGAGCTTGCGGATGGTCGAGTTCAGGGTGGCGGCCTTGAAGCCGAACTTCCTGAACACCATCCGGTTCGACGCGGTTCGGCCGCCCGGATGGAGCGTGATCCACTGCTCGACCTGCGCCGAGGCCTCGCGCGCCTGATATTTGAGGTGCAGGACATTGCCCCTGATGTCGCCGGTAACGGGCCCGACGGCGTCGGAGATGGTGCCGGCGATCCGGTTCTGCCCGGACCGCGCCAGCCGCCAGGAGCGCTGCCGGGCCGGCTTGCCCTCCTCGTAGACCATCTGCTCGAGGATCAGCGCCCCGGACCTGTCGAGCCGCCCGCGGCTGACGTCGCGCACCTTGTGCGACCCGCCGATGGTCATCTGGACGGTTCCCGAGCCCTCAGTACGGCCGACGAAGAAATGCTCGGGAGCGGCAGCCGCGGGAGCGGCGGCGAGGAGGAGCAACGCGGAGACGATCATCCCCGCCGACTAGCCGATCGGCGGCGCCGGCGATAGCGCCTTGCCGCCGGACCCGTCATCCCGGCGATGGCCGGGATCCATGAACACGGTGGGCTGGAAATCCCCTATGTCGATGTTCATGGATTCCGGCCTCCTCCGGAATGACGTCACCAGACCCTCACCCGCTCCGCCGGCGGCAGCCACATCTTGTCGCCGGGCTTCACCTTGAACGCCGCGTAGAAGGGGTCGAAGTTCCTCAGGACCGCATTGACGCGTGCGAAGCTCGGGCTGTGCGTGTCCGTCTCCATCAGCTGGCGCAGGAAAGGCTCGCGGTAGAGCGTCCGGTAATGCTGGGCGTAGGAGAGGAAGAAGCGCTGGTCGCCGGTGAAGCCGTCTATGACCGGCGCCTCCTTGCCCTTCAGGGAGAGCCGATAGGCCTTGTAGGCCATGGACAGGCCGCCCAGGTCGCCGAGATTCTCGCCGAGCGTCAGCTTGCCGTTGAGGCACTTCTTGCCGCCGTCCAGCGGGCAGATGGCGTTATACTGAGCCTCGAGCCGCTCGCCGAGCTTCCTGAAGGTGGCGGCGTCCTCGGGAGTCCACCAGTTCCTGAGCGCCCCGGTGCCGTCGTAGCGAGAGCCCTGGTCGTCGAAGCCGTGGCCGATCTCGTGGCCGATGGTGGCGCCGATCGCCCCGTAATTGACCGCGGGATCGGCGGTGGCGCTGAAGTTGGGCGCCTGCAGATAGCCGGCCGGATAGGCCATGTCGTTGGCCGTCGGCATGTAATAGGCGTTCACCGTCTGCGGGGTCATCAGCCACTTGTCTCGGTCCACCGGCTTCCTCAGCTCGTCGAGCTGGTCCCGCCATTGCCAGCGGGCGGAGGACAGGCGGTTCGCGACCGGGTCGTCGGCGGTGACGGCCAGGCCCTCATAGGTCTTGAACTTGTTGGGATAGCCGATCTTGACCCGCAGCGCGTCGAGCTTGGCCTTGGCCGCGGTCCGGGTGGCCGGGGTCATCCAGGCCAGGTCCTTCAGATTCTCGGTCATGGCGAGGCGGAGGTTGGCGACAAGCTCCTCCATCGCCGACTTGCTCGACGGCGGGAAGTGGCGCTCGACATAGACCTTGCCGACCGCCTCGCCGAGGCTCCCCTCGACCTCGGAGACTCCGCGCTGCCAGCGGTCGCGCTGCCGCTCCCGGCCCTGGAGATACTTGCCGTAGAAGGCAAACTGGGCGTCGTCGATGTCGCTCGGAAGGAGGTCGGCAGTGCCCGACAGGAGCCGGACGTTCATCCACGCCTTCCAGGTGTCGAGGGGGGTCGCCATGATGAGATTCATCATCGCGGGAAGGCCGCTGCCGAGCTTGGCGAGCTGCTCGGGGGTGAGGTTCTGCGACTTGATCTTGTCGGCGCTCGGCGGGACGTTGATGACGTTGAAGCGGTCGGTCGGGAGGATCTGGCGCCCGGCAAGGTAGCGCTCGATCGGGAAGGGCTTGGCGAGGGCGACGAGCTCGGCATGGGACATCCGATTGGTGGTGAGCTCGGGGTTGCGGGCGATCGCCCGGTCCCAGATCGCCGCCGCCATCTTCTTCTCGAGCGCGTAGACGCTCTCGGCCGCCGCCCGGGGGGAGGCGTTGCCGGCCTTGCCGAGCAGGAAGGTCAGATAGTCGAGATACTTGCCCTGCATCTCGATATTGCGGGGATTGTCCACGAGGTAATTGTCGCGGTCTGGAAGCCCGATCCCGCCGATCCCGTAATAGAGGATGTTGCGAGTGGGATCGCCGCGGTCGATGCTGACGAAGGTGCCCATCGGGGCGGGATAGCCGGTGACCGACCACAGGGACGCGAGCTCGTCATGGCTCTTCACCGCGGCGATCCGATCCAGATAGGGCTTGGCGGGCGCCAGGCCGGCGCGGTTGATGGAGTCCACGTCCAGGAAGGCGCGGTACATGTCGCCGACCCTCTGCTCGACCGTG
>DASVUW010000456.1:0-12412 GCA_036386845.1 Allosphingosinicella sp.
GCCAGCCTGACGTCGCAGCCGGCGCCCGTCCCGGCGTCCTCCGGTGCGCCTGCCATGGGCGGCGAGGACACCGCGCCGGTGAACAACTCCGGCCCGGCGCCCGCGCCGATGCCGCTGCGCGAGCAGATCATCGACGCACAGGGCCGTGCCTACGCCACCGGCCGCCGCAAGGACGCGGTAGCCCGGGTCTGGCTGAAGCCCGGCACCGGCAAGATCACGGTCAACGGCCGGGACCAGGAAGTCTATTTCGCCCGTCCGACGCTGCGGCTGATCATCAACCAGGTGTTCGACGTCACCGAGCGCCGCGGCCAGTATGACGTGATCGCGACCGTCAAGGGCGGCGGGCTTTCCGGCCAGGCCGGCGCCGTCCGCCACGGGATCTCGACCGCTTTGACCCGCTACGAGCCGGAGCTCCGGACGACGGTCAAGCGCGAGGGCTTCCTGACCCGCGATCCGCGAGTCGTCGAGCGCAAGAAGTACGGCCGAGCCAAGGCCCGCCGCAGCTTCCAGTTCTCGAAGCGCTAAGACGCCTCAGGCGATAGAAACGAGAGGGCCGTCCTTCGGGCGGCCCTTTTTCGTTTGCCCGTCGCCCCAGCGCAGGCTGGGGCCCCGGGGGGTGAAAGGCGCAGCGTTCTTCACCCGCTGGGGTCCCAGCCTTCGCTGGGACGACGAATTCTTGCCATTCGCGCCGAAGCGGCCCTAGGCGTCGCGACGGCGCCTCCACAGGTGCTCGGGAGGCGCCGATGTCCGTACGCAAGCTCGTTCTGATCGGCGCCGCGCTATTCCTGCTCGTCGCTCTGATCCTCTTCGTCGCGGGCTTCGAGCGCGCCAAGCTCCCGGTGAGCGCGGGGATCGGGCCGGCGCCCGCACTTCCGAAACCGGCCAGGGCGATTCTTCCGACGATCAACATCGCGGAGGCGACCGGCTGGGCGAACGGTGCGAGGCCCACCCCGGCGCCCGGCCTTGGCGTCACCGCCTTCGCCGAGGGGCTCGACCATCCGCGCTGGCTCCAGGTACTTCCCAACGGAGATGTCCTCGTCGCGGAGACGAACGCCCCGCCGCGGCCGGCCAAGAAGGGCGTGAAGGCCAGGATCGAGAGATTCCTGATGAAGCGGGCCGGGGCGGCTGGACCGAGCGCCAACCGGATCACGCTACTCCGGGATTCGGACGGCGACGGGGTCGCCGAGCACCGCTCGGTCTTCCTCTCGGGCCTCAACTCGCCTTTCGGAATGGCGCTGGTCGGCGGGGATTTCTACGTCGCCAACACCGACGCCGTGCTCCGATTCGCCTATCGCGAGGGCGAGACCCGGATCGCCTCCGCGGGGACGAAGCTCGCCGACCTTCCGGCCGGCGCCCGCAACCACCATTGGACCAAGACGATCGTCGCCGGCCCGGACGGGACGAAGCTCTATGCGAGCGTCGGTTCGAACAGCAACGTGGCCGAGCACGGCATGGCCGCGGAGGAAGGACGGGCGGCGATCTGGGAGATAGATCGGGCCACGGGCGCCAAACGCCTGTTCGCGACGGGCCTTCGCAACGCCGTCGGCCTGGCCATCGAGCCGCGCAGCGGAGCGCTGTGGGCGGCGGTGAACGAGCGCGACGAGCTCGGAAGCGACCTCGTCCCCGATTACATGACCTCGGTGAGTCGCGGCGGCTTCTACGGCTGGCCCTATTCCTATTACGGCCGCCACGTCGATCCTCGGGTGAAGCCCGGACGGCCGGATCTCGTCGCGAAGGCGCTCGTCCCCGACTACGCGCTCGGCGCGCACACCGCTTCGCTCGGACTGGCTTTCTATCCGGGCGGCGCGCTCGGCCAGGCTTATGCCGGCGGGGCATTCATCGGCCAGCACGGTTCCTGGAACCGGCGGCCGGCCAGCGGCTACAAGGTGATCTTCGTCCCGTTTGCCGCCGGCCGCCCCTCGGGACCGCCGGTCGACGTGCTCACCGGCTTCCTCGGCAAGAACGGCAAGGCGCTGGGACGCCCGGCCGGAGTCGCGATCGACAAGGCCGGAGCGCTGCTCGTCGCCGACGATGTCGGGAACACGATCTGGCGGGTTACCCGGGCGCGCTGAGCTTGTCCGCGGGCCGCAACTGGCCCATCACCTCGGGATGCGTCTCTTCGTCCCATTCCTCGTCCTGATCGCTTCGGTCGAGTCGCCTGCCCAGCCGGCCGCGCCGCCGGGCGGGCAAGGCAGCCTGTTCCTGAGCCCGATGGGCGAGCCCTTCCGTTCGGAGCAGCCGGGCGCGGACAATGTCGCAACCTGGTTCGCCGCCGCCGACCGCGACGGCGACCGGGCCCTCACCCTTGCCGAGATGGGCGCGGACTCGGCGCGCTTCTTCGCCCGCCTCGACTCCGACCGCGACGGCGAGCTCGAAATGGCGGAGATCGCCCGCTACGAGAACGAGATCGCCCCGGAGGTTCAGGTCGGGCTTCAGATGCGCGCCACCGGCGTCGGCGACTGGCGGGGCAACCGGCGCAAGCGGGTCCTCGTCTTCGAGACGGGCGTGGACGGCGCCGGCCGCTATTCCTTCCTCAATATCCCGCATCCGGTGATGGCCGCCGACAACGACATGAACCGCGGAGTTTCGACCGCCGAATTCGCCCAGGCCGCGGCGGAGCGATTTAGCCAGCTCGACAAGGATCGCGACGGCCGGATCGTCCGGGCCGAGCTTCCCGCTCTTCCGCAGCCGCGCCTGCGCCGTCCCCGCGGGGAGAGCGATGGTCCCTTCGCCAGGCCGATGGAAACGTCGCCGCGCTGACCGTTTCATCGACCTCAGCCGAAGTCGATTCCTCAAACCCCTCCCCTTCAGGGGAGGGGTTGGGGTGGGGAATGTGGGGGAGAATGTTCGCCGGCGTCGGTGAGGCGAGCGGACAACCCCCACCCCCACCCCTCCCCTAAAGGGGAGGGGGCTAACACACGGCGACTTATGCAAAGCTCCTGCAAATGCAGGGGAGGATTTTACTTCTGCATATCCGCCAGGAAGGCCCGGACCCGCTTCGCGTTCATTCCGACGTCGCTTCCTCCGACTCGGCTGATCGAGCGCATGTCGACCAGGCTTCCGCCGCCCGGCGCGGGCCTCACCCGGACGACCACGTCGTCCTTGAAGCGGAAGAAGGTGCTCGTGTGCGTCGCCTCGACCCTGTCGCCTTCTGCCACGGCCACTTCCCAGCCTCGCTCGCGAGCGAGCTCGGCCGCCCGGCGGGCCGCCTCGGCCGGAGGCACCGCCAGGCGGATCGTCCGAAGCTCCCCGTAATGGGCGCGATGAAGCGCCTTCCACCTCTCCTCCGGCGCAAGCGCCTTGAGCTCGGGCTTCCCCTCGTCTGGGATTTTCTCGAGATTGTCGGGCCGCACCTTCAACCGGGTGAATTGCGGGAGATCGTTCAGATCGGTGGAGACGTCGTGGATCGCGGGCACGCTCTTCGCGGTCCGGACCAGATTGCCGAGATAGAGGACGAAGCCGAGCGCGACGACCAGGGCGGCAAGGTTGGCGAGCATCAGCTTCGCCCGCCGCCGGGCCATGACGAGGCCGATCAGCCCCAGAAAGGCGCCGGCCGCGGCGGCGAAGAACAGGTAGCGAAGGGCGCCGAGGCCCGCCCGGAAGCTCCACAGCTCCGCCGCGCTTCCGAAGGCTGCAACCAGCGCCGCGAGCACCGAGCCGACCCCGAGCAGGACGGCAGCCCTCGTTACCAGCCTCGTCCAGTCCCTCTTCGAATCCGCCATGTCGCACTCCCTTGCCGCCATGCTGCGCCGACGAAGCGGCCACTGCAAGGCCAAGCCTTGCAGTGGCCGGGCTTATAGGCTTGGTACCGGGCGTCCATGACCGAGATCGTCGCCGTCGACATTGGAGGCACCCATGCCCGATTCGCCCTGGCCGAAGTGGGGGGGGGACGGGTGCTCGGGCTCGGCGACGCCTGCATTTTCGAGACCGCCGACCATGCCGGCCTGGAATCGGCCTGGGAGGCATTCAGGGCCGCGGTCGGGCGACCTCTTCCCGACGCCGCCGCAATCGCCGCCGCCGGTTCGGTCGAGGGCGGGGTGCTGAAGCTCACCAACAATCCCTGGTCGATCCCGCTCGACTCCATCCCCACCAGCCTCGGCGCCGAGCGCTACTCGCTCGTCAACGATTTCGGCGCCGTCGCCCATGCCGTCGCACAGCTCGGCGAAGAGCATTTCAGCCACCTGTGCGGGCCGGAGCGGCCGTTGCCCGAAGAGGGGGTGATCAGCATCGTCGGGCCCGGCACCGGCCTCGGCGTCGCTCAACTGCTACGCCGGGCGGGCCATTATCACGTCGTCGAGACCGAGGGCGGCCATATCGATTTCGCGCCGCTCGATTCCCTCGACGACCGGATCCTCGCGCGGCTGCGCCTGCGCCATCGGCGGGTCTCGGTCGAGCGGGTGGCCTCCGGAATGGGTCTCGCCAACCTCTACGAGGCGCTCGCCTCGATCGAGGGCCGGGACATGAGCTTGTGCGACGAGAAGGCGCTTTGGCAGGCGGCGATGGCCGGCGAGGACGGCCTCGCCGCCGCCGCCCTGGACCGCTTCTGCCTCTCGCTCGGAGCCGTCGCGGGCGACATCGCCCTGGCGCAGGGCGCCCAGGGAGTCGCGATCGGCGGCGGCATCGGTCTTCGCCTGTCAGGACATCTGCCCCGTTCAGGCTTCCGCGAGCGTTTCGTCGCCAAGGGCCGATTCGAGCGGCGGATGGAGGAAATCCCGGTGAAGATCATCACCTACCCCCAGCCGGGCCTGTTCGGAGCGGCCGCCGCCTTCGCGGCGGAGCACGGGGAGTGATGGAGGCCCTCATCGCGAGGAGCGAAGCGACGAGGCGATCCAGCCTGCGCCGGAGTTCTGCACTGGATTGCTTCGCTGCGCTCGCAATGACGGAGTGGATAGAACGGGCGTCTCGACAATCGCCTCCGGCTTTCCTAGATATCCGAGGATCGAGCGGGCGTAGCTCAATGGCAGAGCAGAAGCTTCCCAAGCTTACGACGAGGGTTCGATTCCCTTCGCCCGCTCCATTTCAAGCTGTCCGGAAGACAGCTTGAAATGGAGCGCACGTGAGGCCGGAGGCCGATCGGGGCGACACTGCTCATATCCCGTCGCGAACCACCTCGCGCCCCTGTTCCTCCAGCCGCTCGACGAGGCTCCTCTCGCACTCGGCCAGCACTGCCCCCTCCGTCGAGCGGATGACGAAATTGGCGCCGACTCGGCCTTCCCGGAAGAAGGGGTAGGAGCCGATCTGGCAGCCGGGATGGGCGCGCTCGACCTCGGCGAGGAGCTGGGCCACCTCGCTTTCCGCGGTCCAGCAGCCGAGGGTTCGCGACAGCAGTGGGCGGCCGCCCTGGAGCGTGCCGTTGAGCGCGTCGAGCATCTGCGTCGCGATGTGGGGCACTCCGGCGAGGATGAAGAGATTCCTGTGGCGGATTCCGGGCGCTCCGGACATCCTGTTCTCGATCAGTTCGGAGCCCTCAGGCACGCGGGCCATCCTCAGCCGGCCCTCGTTGAGGCCGCCGCGGGTGGCGTAATAAGCTTCGAGGATCGCCCTCGCTTTGGGATGGACGACGACCGGGACTCCGAGCGCCTCGGCGATGGCGTCGACGGTGATGTCGTCGTGGGTCGGCCCGATCCCGCCGGTGGTGAACAGATAGTCGTTTTCGGCCCTCAGCGCGTTCACGGCGACCGCGATCCGCTCCGCCACGTCGGGGACCACCCGGACCTCGCTCAGCCTTATCCCCTGCAGGTTGAGCCAGACCGCGATCTGGGCGATGTTCCTGTCCTGGGTCCGGCCGGAAAGGATCTCGTCGCCGATGATCAGGAGGCCGGCGGTCCAGATGCGCTCTTCGGTCATCCGGCGGCTTTAACGCTTCCCCGGTGACTCGTCACCCGAAGGCCGGGATCCATGAACACGAAGGGTCTGGTTCTCGTTCGGCGGCGTTCCTGGATTGACCTTCGGTCGTCTTCGGCTCCGGCCTTCGCCGGAATGACGGCAAGGGTGCAAAATCAACCGCTTTCGCCTATATCGCCCCAATGACCCAGTATCAGGCGATCAGCGGCACCGAAACGGTCGGCCGCAGCGGGGCGATCAAGCTCCACGGACCGGAAGGCTTCGAAGGCATGCGCCGGGCCGGGCGGGCGGCGGCGGAGGTGCTCGATTCGCTCGTCCCCCACGTCGTGCCCGGGATCACGACCCAGGCGATCGACGACATCGTCCGGCGCGAGATGGCGGCGCGCGGCGGCATTCCGGCGACTCTGGGCTATCGCGGCTTCACGGCGGGCTGCTGCACCTCGATCAACCATGTCGTATGCCACGGAATTCCGGGGGACCGGGTCCTGAAGGACGGCGACATCGTCAATATCGACGTCACCATCATCCTCGACGGCTGGCATGGCGACACCAGCCGCATGTTTCTGGTCGGCGACGTGCCGATCAAGGCGCGCCGGCTGGTCGACATCACCTACGAATGCCTGATGCTCGGCATCGAGCAGGCGCGGCCCGGCAAGTTCCTGGGCGATATCGGCCACGCCATCCAGACCTATGCCGAGAAGAATCGCTACGGAGTGGTGCGCGACTTTTGCGGCCACGGCCTCGGCCGGCTGTTCCACGACGCGCCCGAGGTCGTCCATGCCGCCCGGCCGGGCAGCGGCCCCGAGCTTCGCCCGGGCATGTTCTTCACGATCGAGCCGATGATCAACATCGGCAAGCCCGCCGTGAAATTGCTCGAGGACGGCTGGACCGCCGTCACCCGCGACCGTTCGCTGTCGGCGCAGTTCGAGCACAGCGTGGGGATCACCGAGGACGGCTGCGAGATCTTCACCAAGAGCCCGGCGGGGCTGGACCGTCCGCCTTATTGAGACACGTCGCCCCAGCGAAGGCTGGGGCCCCGTGGGGTGAAAGGCGCCGGCGTTCTTCACCGCTGGGGCGCCAGCCTTCGCTGGTGCGACGTAAGTTACTGCTGCCCTTGAACTTTCTCCAACCTCCCCCATCTCGATCGCATCGTTCAACAACGGAAAGGAGGTGGTCTGATGTCTCATTGTCAAATGCCGCATGCGGCGGATCGGGTGAGCGCAGCCTCCACGGGGGTTCGCGCCTGAAGATCTAAGCCGCATAACGGCTGACAATGGAAAGGCCGTCCCGCGAGGGGCGGCCTTTCGCATTTCAGGGCATATGCTCAGGGCCTCCCCTCCCTGGAAGGGAGGGGTTGGGGGTGGGTAGGCGAGCGAAGCGAGACCTTGCGGACTCGGAGTTTCGGCCGCCTTCGGCGGACCCGCCCCCGGCCCCTCCCTTCCAGGGAGGGGGGATTTACGCGTTACCGACGGCTTTCTCCACGTTGAGCGCCGCCTCGACCATCCGCTCCCAGACCTCCGGGTCGCCGGCCGCGGCCATGACCGGGTCCGGCTCGCGCATGGTGCGAAGGACGGACAGGGCGTCGGGCACGAATTCGTGCCAGGTCTCGTCGACATTGGGGCCGGCCGAGGGATCGTCGCCGTCCGCGTTGATGCTGTGGAAGCGTCCCGCCAGCACTCGGGCGATTCGCTCGACCAGGGTCAGATTCGAGACGGGCATGAATGGGACCTCCTTCGTTTCGAAGGGACAACGGTGGAAGCCGCGCCGGGTTGCGGTGCAAATTCGCAACCGCCGAGCGCTTGTGGCACGGCCGAAACGAGATCATTATCCGATAATCGCGACTCAAGGGGGAGGTGGGGAAATGACTCCGGGGCAGGACTGCACGAAGCTGATCCAGCAATTCGAAGGCTGCGCCAAGAAGCGGCCCGACGGTACCTTCGCCGCCTATCCCGATCCGGGTTCCGGCGGGGATCCGTGGACGATCGGCTGGGGATCGACGGGCCCAGACATCAAGAAGGGCGTCGTCTGGACCCAGAAGCAGTGCGACGACCGGTTCACCGAGCATCTTGCCGAATTCGCCCAGAAGGTGAGCAAGCTGCTCGGAAGCACGCCCACCACCCAGAACCAGTTCGATGCGATGGTGAGCTTCGCCTACAATGTAGGCGTGGGGAATCTCTCCGCGAGCACCTTGCTCAAGAAGCACAAGGCGGGCGACTATAAGGGCGCGGCCGCGGAGTTCGCTCGGTGGAACAAGGCGGCCGGCAAGGTGCTGGCCGGGCTGACGAAGAGACGGGCGGCGGAGGCGGCGCTGTATTCGAAATGACCGTCGCCCCAGCGCAGGCTGGGGCCCCGGGGGGTGAAAAGCGCGGCGGTCTTCACCCGCCGGGGCCCCAGCCTTCGCTGGGGCGACGTGCCGGTTACAGAACCTCGAACAGCCCCGCGGCGCCCATTCCGCCACCGACGCACATCGTCACGACGACATATTTCACCCCCCGGCGCCGGCCTTCGATGAGGGCGTGGCCGGTCATGCGGGCGCCCGACATCCCGTAGGGGTGGCCGATCGAGATCGAGCCGCCGTCGACGTTGAGCCGGTCGTCGGGGATCCCGAGCCGGTCCTGGCAGTAGAGGACCTGCACGGCGAAGGCTTCGTTCAATTCCCACAGGCCGATATCCTCGACGGTGAGGCCGAACCGGTTCAAAAGCTTGGGCACCGCGAAGACGGGACCGATTCCCATCTCGTCCGGATCGGTTCCGGCGACGGCCATCCCGACGTAGCGGCCGAGCGGCTTGAGGCCGCGCTCGGCGGCGAGGCCGGCTTCCATCAGCACGCAGGCCGAAGCGCCGTCGGAAAGCTGCGAGGCGTTGCCCGCCGTGATCATGGCCTTCTCGCCCATGACCGGCTGCAGCTTCTGAAGGTCCTCGAGGGTCGTCTGCGGGCGATTGCCCTCGTCCTTCGTGAGGGTGACCTCCTTCATCGAGGTCTCGCCGGTCTCCTTGTCCTTGACCATCATCCTGGCGGTGACCGGCACGATCTCGTCGTCGAACTTGCCCTCCGCCTGGCCTTTGGCCGTGAGCTGCTGCGAACGCAGGGCATAAGCGTCCTGCCGCTCGCGGCTGACCGTGTACCGGCCGCCGACCACCTCGGCGGTCTGGATCATCGGCATGTAGACGCCGTTGTGCATGGAGAGCAGCTCGGGGTCCGGGCCGACCCGCATCTCGGGCGTCTGCACCATCGAGATGCTCTCCACGCCGCCGGCGACGCAGATCGGCATCCGATCGACGATGATCTGCTTGGCGGCCGTGGCGATCGCCATCAGGCCGGAGGCGCACTGGCGGTCGACCGACATGCCCGAGACGGTGACCGGAAGGCCGGAGCGAAGGGCGGCGGTTCGGCCGATCGTCGTCTGGACTCCCTGCTGGAGGGCGGCGCCCATGATCACGTCGTCGACCTCGGCGGGATCGATCTTCGCCCGCTCGACCGCTGCCCTGATCGCGTGGCTTGCGAGGGTAGGCGACGGAGTCGCGTTGAACGCGCCCCGATAGGCCTTGCCGATCGGGGTTCGGGCGGTGGAGACGATGACGGCTTCGCGGGTGGCCATTGTTGTTCCTTTCTTCTTATCCTCCCCATCGAAGATGGGGAGGGGGACCCCGCGTAGCGGGGTGGAGGGGTAGATGGCGGAGGCCTCGTCAGTTACCCCTCCACCACCCTTCGGGTGGTCCCCCTCCCCACCGCTTCGCGGCAGGGAGGATGACTTCTACACGAATATAAGCCCGATCCAGTCGGCGACGAGGGCGGGCTTCTCCTCGCCCTCGATCTCGACCGTCACATTATGGACGAACTGCCACTCGCCCGGATTTCTCTCCTCGAAGCGGAGGAGGGCGAAGCGGCCGCGCACGCGCCTGCCGCTTCGCACCGGCGCCATGAAGCGGACCCGCTCGAAACCGTAATTGACGCCCATCTTCACGCCTTCGGGCCTCAGCAACGTGTCCGCGGCCATCCGGCTGAGCAGCGACAAGGTGAGGAAGCCGTGGGCGACGGTTCCCCCGAACGGAGTCTTAGCGGCCGCCTCGGGATCGATATGGATGAACTGCGGGTCTTCGGTGATGTCGGCGAAGGCGTCGATCCGGGCCTGGTCGACCAGGATCCAGTCCGACACACCGACCTCGCTCCCGACCTTCGACTGGATGTCTTCGATGCTGGCGATGGGCATGGAGGCCGTCTAGAGCGCCCCGGACACGAGACTCAAGCCCTGCGAGGAAAACGACATGGCGGACGCTACGGCAACCGCGCGCTGCGAATTGAGGAAGCTGCACCGCGCGCCGGAACCGGACGTTCTGAAGCCGCTTCTGCGCGACGCCGCTCTGGATTCCGATTCGCGGCGGCGGGTGGAAAACCGCGCTCTCGCAATGCTGGGCGAGCTTCGCGCCGCTCAGTCGTCCGGCTGGGTGAACCAGTTCCTCCAGGAATATCGGCTCAACACGTCGGAAGGAATCGCCCTCCTTTCGCTTGCGGAGGCTTTCCTTCGAGTCCCGGACCCGGAGACAGCGGACCAGCTCATCGCCGACAAGCTCGGCAATGCCGACTGGCGCTCCCACAAGGGCAAGTCGCATTCGACGCTGGTCAACTCAGCGACCTGGGGGCTGGTGATCGGCCGGGCCCTCGTCAGCGAGACCGAGCAGGCGAGCGCTCTGAAACGACTCCTCTCCCGCGCCGGCGAGCCCTTCGTGCGGCAGGCGGTCGGAGCGGCGATGCGGCTCATGGGCGAGATCTTCGTCATGGGCCGCAATATCGACGAGGCGATCCGTCGGATGGAGAAGCGCGAGAATGCGGGCTTCACCGCGAGCTTCGACATGCTCGGCGAGGCGGCCCGGACCTTTCCGGACGCGGAGCGCTATTTCCAGTCCTACGAGGGCGCGATCCGGGCCGTCGGCAAGGTCGCCGACCGCGGGCACAGCATTTCGGTCAAACTTTCCGCCCTCCATCCGCGCTACGAGGTCGCCCAGTACGAACGGTGCGTTCCGAGCCTGATCGAGCAGGTGGAGGCGCTCGCGGTGCTCGCCAAGCAGTCCGGAATCGCCTTCACCATCGACGCCGAGGAGAGCGAGCGGCTCGAAATGAGCCTCGACATCATCGAGACGGTCGCCGGCTTGGGGTCGCTGAAGGGCTGGGACGGGCTCGGAATGGCGGTGCAGGCCTACGGGAAGCGCTGCCGCCCGACCGTCGCCTGGGCGGATGCCATCGGCGCCGCGACCGGAAGGCGAATCGCGGTCCGGCTGGTCAAGGGCGCCTATTGGGACAGCGAGATCAAGCGCACCCAGGAGCAGGGCCTCTCCGACTATCCCCTCTTCACCCGCAAGGCCTCGACCGACGTCTCCTATCTCGCCTCCGCCAGGGACATGCTGGCCGCGAAGAACATCTACCCCGCCTTCGCCACCCACAATGCGCTGACCGTCGCCACCATCCTCGAATGGGCGGGGGAGAGCCGCGACTTCGAGTTCCAGCGGCTTCACGGGATGGGCGAGGGCCTCTACGAGACGCTGGTCCGCGAGCAGGGCTACCAGACCCGGATCTACGCGCCGGTCGGAGGGCATCGCGACCTGCTCGCTTACCTGGTCCGGCGGCTTCTCGAGAACGGCGCCAATTCGAGCTTCGTCCACCAGCTCGCCGACGAGCGGCTGACCGACTCGGACCTGATCGCCGATCCGGTGGCGAAGATCGCGGCGGTCGGCGGGACGAGGCACCCGGCGATCCCGCTGCCCGGCGACCTGTTCGCCCCGGAGCGGCCGAACAGCCGGGGGCTGGATCTGAACGATCGCGAAGAACTGGCGCGAGTCGCGCAAGCCGTGGGCGGAAAGCCCCTCCCCTTCACGGGAGGGGTTGGGGTGGGGAATGTGGGTCGGGACCTTTTCTCGGACTCATCCGCACCGACAGCCCCCACCCCAAACCCCTCCCCTGAAGGGGAGGGGCTTAAGCCTGCCGTCACCTCCACCGGCGAAGGGTCCATCCACTGCAAGGCCGAAGCGGATTCGATGGTCACGCGCGCCCTCGCCGCCTTCCCCGCCTGGGACGCCCGCCCGGTCGACGAGCGCGCGGCCTGCCTGGAGCGGCTCGCCGACCTGCTCGAGCGCGAGCGCGACACGCTGATGCGGATCTGCGTCCAGGAGGCCCGCAAGACCATCCCGGACGCCCTCGCCGAGGTCCGCGAGGCGGTGGATTTCTGCCGCTATTATGCCGCCCAGGCGCGAAGCGGCCTCCAGCCGGTCGAGCTTCCCGGGCCGACCGGCGAGCGCAACCTGCTTCGGATGGGCGGGCGCGGGATCTGGGTGTGCATCGCGCCCTGGAACTTCCCACTCGCCATTTTCCTCGGCCAGGTGAGCGCGGCCCTGGTCGCGGGCAACAGCGTCGTCGCCAAGCCCGCGCCGCAGACTCCCGAGATCGCCGCTTTTGCGGTCGGCCTCGCCCACGGCGCCGGGATTCCGGAGGACGTACTGGTGCTGGCGCCGGGCGGGCCGGACATGGGCGCGGCTTTGGTCGAAGACGGGCGGATCGCGGGGATCGCCTTCACCG
>DASVUW010000457.1:0-2411 GCA_036386845.1 Allosphingosinicella sp.
TTGCCTCCCCATCGGAGATGGGGTGGGGGACCACCCGCAGGGTGGTGGAGGGGTAGATGACGAGGAAGTGGCGGGTTCGCGCGCGTTCCGAATCGTCAGCGCCGATCACCCCTCCACCATGCTTCGCATGGTCCCCCTCCCCCCGCTACGCGCGGGGAGGCAATCAGCTCCTCAGCTTCGCAAGCACGCCCTGGAGCTGCATCGCGTTGGACATGTCGCCCTCGACCTTCAGCTTGCCCTGCATGAAGGCGGTCATCCCGTCCAGCTTGCCGTCGCTCATCGCCTGCCAGTCTTCCCAGGCGACCTTGATCGTGGTGTCGGCCGGGCCGTCCTCCTCGGTCACCTGGCTCGCCGCCCCGTCGAGCATCACCGCGCCCTCGGATCCGAAGTCGAGCTTCACCCGCTTGCCGGGGAGCCAGGCGCTCTTCGAATTGAGGGCCGCGGCCATTTCGCTCTTGGTCATGATCTTCCTCCCGCTGGGGTTTCCCGGCTTCCCTACTTTACGTAAACGTCAGGTCAAGGGGGCCAGTCACGTCGTCCCAGCGAAGGCTGGGACCCCAGGGGGTGAAGGGCGCCGGTGCTTTTCACCCCCCGGGGCCCCAGCCTTCGCTGGGGCGACGTATCCGCCGGGATGACGGGTTACTTCCCATTCCGCGGCAAGCCCGTTAGTCGCCCCCGCCATGGACGCCGCCGAAGCCATTCATCAGAAATTCCTCGCCCGGGTTCGGGACGAGAACCTGCCCCGCCGCACCAGCGACGTTCGCCCCGCCGACATCGGCCTCTCCCGCGAAGCGATGATCGAGCTCTTCTACAGCCAGGTGGCCAGCCGGCAGATGGACCGGCTGTCGCGCAAGCTTCAGGCGCGCGGTGAGGGCTTCTATACGATCGGAAGCTCGGGCCACGAGAACAACGCCGCGGTCGCCGAGGCCCTCCGCGTCGACGACATGGCCTTCCTCCACTACCGGTCCAACGCCTTCCAGATCCACCGCTCGAAGAAGCTCCCCGGCCAGACTCCGCTCTGGGACATGCTTCTGAGCTTCGCCGCCTCGGCCGAGGACCCGATCTCGGGCGGCCGCCACAAGGTGATCGGCTCGAGGCCTCTGGCAATCCCACCGCAGACCAGCACCATCGCCTCGCACTTGCCCAAGGCCGTCGGCGCGGCGTTCAGCATCGGGATCGCGAGGACTCTGAAGCTCGAGGAGACCGCGCTGCGGAGCGACTCGATCGTCCTCGCGAGCTTCGGCGACGCCTCCGCCAACCATTCGACCGCCCAGGGCGCGTTCAATACGGCAGCCTGGACGGCCTATCAGGGCAGCCCGATGCCGATCGTCTTCCTGTGCGAGGATAACGGCATCGGAATCTCGACCCGGACGCCGCCCGGCTGGATCGCCGCCTCGTTCCGCAACCGCCCGGGCCTCGACTATGTGCATTGCAGCGGGTTCGACCTGGCCGATTCCTGGCGCGGCGCTTGCGAGGCGGCGCGGATCGCGCGGACCCGGCGTCGGCCGGTCTTCCTCCACATGGATTGCGTCCGGCTCTACGGCCATGCCGGCTCGGACGTCCAGGCCACCTATCTCACCAAGGCCCAGATCGAGCAGGACGAGGAGCGCGATCCCCTCGTCTACTCGGCCGCTTTGCTGGTCGAGGAGGGCGCGCTTTCCGGACCCGACATCCTCGACATCTATAACGAGACCGAGGAGACGCTGGCCCGGATCGCGGAGCAGGCGATCCGGCGGCCCAAGCTCACAACGAGCTCCGAGGTGATGGCGACCATCGTGCCGCCCAGGCGCCCCCCCGCCCGCGCCAACACTCCGACGCCCGAGGCGCGCGAAGCCCTGTTCGCCCGCGACAGGAGCATGATCGACAAGCCGCAGCACATGGCCCGGCTCCTGAGCTGGGCGCTTGCGGACCTGATGCTGGCTCATCCCCAGATCATCGTCGCCGGCGAGGATGTCGGACCGAAGGGCGGCGTCTACAACGTCACCGCCAAGCTCCACGAACGCTTCGGCTCCTGCCGGGTGATCAACACCCTGCTCGACGAGCAGAGCATCCTCGGCCTCGGCATCGGCGCCGCCCACAACGACCTCCTCGCCATCACCGAGATCCAGTTCCTCGCCTACGTCCACAATGCCGAGGACCAGATCCGCGGCGAAGCGGCGACATTGAGCTTCTTCTCCAACGGCCAGTATACGAACCCGACGATCATCCGCATCGCGGGCCTCGGCTACCAGAAGGGTTTCGGCGGCCATTTTCACAACGACAACAGCCTCGCAATCTTCCGCGACATACCGGGCCTCGTCCTCGCCTGCCCCAGCAACGGCGCGGACGCCGTCGAGATGCTGCGCGAATGCGTCCGTCTTGCGCTGGAGGAGCAAAGGGTGATCGTCTTCGTCGAGCCGATCGCGCTCTAC
>DASVUW010000458.1:0-3433 GCA_036386845.1 Allosphingosinicella sp.
CCGGGCGGCGCTGGAGGCGAGGGGCGACGCTCGCCAGGTCATCCTCGTTCCCGAAAGCGCCCACGGCACCAACCCGGCGACCGCGGCCTTCGTCGGCTATCGGGTGGAGAGCATTCCCGCGACCGACCGCGGCCGGGTCGACTTCGAAGCCCTCAAGGCCCGGCTCGGTCCGGACGTGGCGGCGGTGATGATCACCAACCCGAACACATGCGGCCTGTTCGAGCCGGACATGACCGAGATCAGCCGGGCCGTTCACGAAGCCGGCGGCCTGGTCTATTGCGACGGTGCCAATTTCAACGCCATCGTCGGCCGGGTGAGGCCGGGCGACCTCGGCATCGACGCCATGCATATCAACCTCCACAAAACCTTCTCGACTCCGCACGGCGGGGGCGGGCCGGGCTCGGGCCCGGTGGTCTTCTCCGAGGCTCTGACCCCGTTCGCGCCCTTGCCGTTCGTCGAGATGCAGGGCGACCAGTTCGCCCTCGTCGAGGAGGAGAATGCGGGCGAGCATCATGGCTCCAGCTTCGGCCGGATGGTCGCCTTCCATGGCCAGATGGGCATGTTCACCCGGGCGCTCGCCTACATCATGAGCCACGGCGCCGACGGCCTGAGGCAGGTGTCGGAGGACGCGGTCCTCAACGCCAACTATATCCTGAGGCGCCTCGACGACCTGCTCGACGCGCCGTTCGGGCATAGCGGGCCGTGCATGCACGAGGCCTTGTTCAGCGACAAAGGCTTCGCCGGCGGCCTCACCACGCTCGACCTCGCCAAGGGCCTGATCGACGAAGGCTACCATCCGATGACCATGTACTTCCCGCTGGTCGTCCACGGTGCCATGCTGATCGAGCCGACCGAGACGGAATCGAAGGCCGCGCTCGACCAGTTCATCGGGGCCCTGCGCTCGGTGGCCGAGCGGGCCAAGGCGGGGGACCAGAGCCTGAAGGCGGCGCCGATCCACGCACCGAGGCGGCGGCTCGACGAGACGCTGGCGGCGAGGAAGCCGGTGCTGGTCTGGAAGGAGCCTCCCCAGGCCGAAGCGGCCGAGTAGGGGATGCCGCACGGCCTTCAAATCTGGGCGGTCTACGCAGCCTTGAACGCGCTGCTCATGTTCGGGCTCGCGCTCAACGTCGGGCTGAGGCGGGGCGCGCAGAAGCAGCTCCAGCCGGGGGACATGGGGGACGCCGTTCTGACCCGGGCTATCCGCGCGCATGCCAATTTCGCCGAATATGCGCCGCTCGTCCTGCTGCTCTTGCTCGCCATCGCGCTTCTCGATGGGCCCGAGAAGTGGCTCCACGTCCTGGGGGCAGGCTTCACGATCGGCCGGGTGTTCCACGTCTTCGGGATGATGCGCGAAAAGCATCCCAATGCGGTTCGCTTTATCGGCAACCTGACCACAGGGCTTGCACTCCTTCTCGGCGCAGCAGGCTCGCTCTGGCTTGCCCTCGGCCCGGGGACGACCAAAGCCAACACCGAGACCACGTCGGCGAGACGGCCCGATACTTTCACTCAGGCGGTTTTTGCGTCCGCGGTAGTGAGACGAGACGACCGGGCCGGCGGGCATTCGAAGGAATGAAACGCTCGGCGCCGGCCACGGAGCGCAATCGGGAGCCGATTGCCGCCGTGCTTCGCGAGGTGCTGCCGGAGCGCGGGACCTTGCTCGAGATCGCCAGCGGCACGGGCGAGCATGCCGTCTATTTCGCCAGCCGCTTTCCGGCGCTTCGCTGGCAGCCGACGGACGCGGATCCCGAGGCCCTCGATTCCATCCGGGCGTGGCGCGACGAGTGCGGCCTGGACAATCTGCTCGAACCCTTGCGGCTGGACGCGGCGGCCGGAACCTGGCCGGTCGACTCCGCCGACACGGTCCTGTGCGTCAACATGGTCCATATCAGCCCCTGGGCGGCGTCCGAAGGGCTGATGCGAGGCGCCGGGCGCCTGCTCGTCCGCGGCGCGCCGCTGGTGCTCTACGGGCCCTATCGCCGCGCGGGCGTTCCGACCGCTCCGAGCAACGAGGCTTTCGACCAGTCGCTTCGGGCGAGAAACCCGGAGTGGGGGCTTCGCGATCTCGAAGCCGTCGAGACCGAAGCGGCAAGGCACGGCCTACGGCTGGATCGGCTGGTCGAGATGCCCGCGAACAATTTGACCCTGGTATTCCGGCCCTGACCGTCATGCCAGCGAAGGCTGGCATCCCAGCGGGCGAAGAACGCAGGCGCCATTCACCCCCTGGGGCCCCAGCCTTCGCTGGGGCGACGGACGATCACTTCTCGTTGAACCTCGGCAGGTTCGCCTGTTCCGGCTTGTCGCTGTCGCGGACCCGGGTAACTCCGTTGCCGTCGCCGACCTGCTGCTTGAGCTCGTCGCGGGTGCCGATGTCGCGCTGGAGGTTGCCGCCCTCGGCGCCGCCGAATGCGGGGGCTTCCTCCATCTCGTCGATGATGGCGCTGTCGTCGGTCCGGCGGGCGGTCTCGGCGCGGTCGGCGCCTCGGTCGTTGCGGTCGGTCATGAGATTCTCCTTCGACCGAATCAATGCCGGGCGGGAGGAGCGGTTCCGAACAGCCGGACGAGGAGCAGGGTCCAGGCGGCGCCGAACGCCCAGCCTCCGACCACGTCGGTCGGCCAATGCACCTGGAGGACGAGTCGGCACAGGCCGGTGACGAGCGCGATGGCGAGCGCGAGGGCGATTGCGGGCCTGCGCAGCGCCGGGCTGGCGGCCAGCAGCGCGATGGCGAGCCACCCCGCCATCGAATTGGCCGAATGGCCGCTCGGGAAAGCGAGATTGTGGACCGCGACCTCGTGGCCGAGCGGATCCGGCCGGGCCCGGTCGAAAACATTCTTCATCGCCTCGACGAGCAGGCGTTCCGAGACGACGATGACGAGGAGCAGGATGGCCCGGCGGCGATGTCCCCGGAACAGGAGCCAGGCGGCCGCGAGCAGGGCCGCGGCAAGCACCGTGGCCACGTCCCCCAGATGCGTCAGCAGCCGAGCCGCGTGGACGAGATCCGGGTAGATGAAGAGGGCCAGGACCGCAGGATCCACGTCGCCATCCGGACCTCCGAGCAGCAAGGCGGCGAAGACGATCAAGGCCAGAAGCCCGATCGCCAGCGGAAGGATGAGCCTCGCCATCACCGCTTTCCCTGCCCGGTCGCGGCGCCACCTGTCCAGCCCGTGCAAAAGATGCGGCAGGTCGATTCGGAAGCGAAACCGATTCCTGTTAGTCCAGTCGAATCGCGGGGGAGCGGTGCATGGAATCGAACGAGAGATATTACGCCCGAAGGGCGGTCGAGGAGCTGCGCGCGCTCGACCGGGCGGTGACTCCTGCCGCGAAGGCCCGGCGTCTGGCGCTTGCGGAATCCTTCCAGCTCAAGGCGCGACAGTGCGGGCTGGTGGAGGCGATGGGCGGCGCGGAGACGATGGTGAGCCCTGCTGGGTTCGAACC
>DASVUW010000459.1:0-4700 GCA_036386845.1 Allosphingosinicella sp.
GAACAGGCGGTCGAAGCCGACGGTGGATCGGCGATAGGGGGTGAAATCCGTGTTTCTCATCTCAATGTCCTCCTTTGAGCAACATCGTGAGGAGCGGCGGCAAAGAGCGCATCGCCCCTCGCGGATACAGGCCGAACACCGCAAACTGGTCGTCCGACGGCGGCGATTTAGGTGAGGATTTTCGGGGTTCAAGACCCTTTTTGCCTCCCTGTCGCGAAGCGACGGGGAGGGGGACCAGGCGAAGCCTGGTGGAGGGGTAATTGCATAGGCTCTGCCAGCTACCCCTCCACCACCCTACGGGTGGTCCCCCTCCCCATGCTACGCATGGGGAGGCAGGATATTCTCCTCCACGGCTGCCGCCAGCTCGGCGAGGGTGAAGGGCTTGCGGAGGACCGGGACGTCGCAGCCGAGCGCCGCCTCGAGTTGCTCGCTCTCGGCATAGCCCGTCACGAACACGATCGGCAGGCCGGGATGGAGGCGGCGGGCTTCGCGGGCGACGTCGGCGCCGTTCATTCCCGGCATCGCATAATCGATCAGAGCGAGATCGGGCGGGTTTAGGCGCAACGCCTCCAGGCCCTCCGCTCCGGACGCGGCGGGCACGACGGCGCAGCCGAGGCCCTCGAGCGATTCGGCGAGGAAGGCGCGGACGTCGGAATCGTCGTCCACGACCAGAATTGTTGCGCCGGCGGCGGCGCCCCTGAGCGCGGGCGAGGAGCGACGGGCCTCCTCGGCCTCGGGCTCCAACGGAACGCCGGCGGCCGGAAGCAGGATATGGACGGACGTGCCCTTCCCCTCCTCGCTCTCGATCCGCAAGGTCCCGCCCGCCTGCTGGGCGATCCCGTAGACCTGGGCGAGGCCGAGGCCGGTCCCCTTGCCGAGCGGCTTGGTGGAATAGAAGGGCTCGGTGGCCCGGGCGAGCACGTCGGGCGCCATCCCGGTGCCGGTGTCGGCGACGGTGATCCGGACGAAGTCCCCGGCGGCATGGTCCGGCGCCTCCTCGAGCCGGACCCGGTCGGTGCAGATGGTGAGACTGCCGCCCTCCGGCATCGCGTCGCGGGCGTTGATGGCGAGGTTGAGGATCGCATTCTCGAGCTGGTTGGCATCGCACACGCCGTGACCGGCGCCGGGATCGAGGCGGGTCTCGATCGCCACGGCGCCGCCGATCGTGTGCCGAAGAAGCCGCTGCATAGCCTCGATGACGGAGTTGACCGCTAGCGGCGCCATGCTGATCCGCTGGATCCTCGAGAAAGCGAGAAGCTGTCCGGTCAGCTTGGCCCCGCGGCGGGTCGATTCGAGCGCGGTCTCGGCGATTCGCTTGAGCCTCGGATCCTCGACGCGGGCAGCGATCATCTCCAGCCCGCCCATGATAGGCGTGAGGAGATTGTTGAAATCGTGCGCGATCCCGCCGGTGAGCTGGCCGACCGCCTCCATCTTCTGGGCCTGGCGAAGCGCCTCCTCGGCCTTCAGGCGCTCGCCGACCTCGGACTGAAGCCGGTCGAGCGCGGCGCTGAGATCGGCGGTGCGTTCGGAAACCCGGCGCTCCAGGGTCTCGTTCACCTCGCGAAGCGCCGCTTCGGCCCGCTTCAGCTCGGTGATGTCGTGGGCGACCCCGATGAAGCCGCAATGCTCGCCCTGAGGCCCCCAGCGCGGCTGCGAGACCGATCGGACCCAGCGCCATTCGCCGCCGCTCCGGTAGCGCGCGACCAGCTCGAACGTCTCGAGCGAAGCCTCGCCGGCGATCGACTCGGCGACGACCCGCGCCGAGTCGTCGGGATGGATGACGGTCCGCCAGTCGAAGTCGACGGCTTCTTCGTAGCTGATGCCGAGGAACTCGACATAGGCGCGGTTGACGAAGCTTCGCTTGCGGTCGAGCTTGGTCACCCACATCGGCACCGGCGCCGAATCGGCGATGAGGCGGAAGCGCTCCTCGCTTTCCCTGAGCGCCGTCTCGGCGACTATCCGCTCGGTGACGTCGTAGCCGTCGGCGAAGATGCCGTTCACGGCGCCGCTCGAATCGAAGATCGGCTGGAAGACGAAATCTAGAAGCCGCTCCTCGCGCGGGCCGCCGGGCTGGCGCTGGAGCTGAACGGCCACCGACCGTCCCGAAAAGGGCTTGCCGCTCTGGTAGACCTTGTCGAGCAACTCGAAGAGGCCCTGGCCTTCCACCTCCGGCACCGCCTCGCGAACCGGCTTGCCGATCAGGTCCCGGCGGCCGACCAGCGCCTGGTACGAAGCGTTCGCCATCTCGAAGACATGGTCGGGGCCGCGGACGACGGCCATGAAGCCGGGCGCGTTGTGGAAAAGCTGGCGGAGGCGCTCCGTCTCGCCCAGGCGCTCGCGCTCGGCAAGAACGGTCGCGGTTGTTTCGACGACGGTGCATAGCATTCCGCCGGCGCCGGCGGCTTCGTCGCGAAGCGGGCTGTAGGAGAAAGTGAACCAGGCCTGCTCCGGAAAGCCCCTGCGAGTCAGGGTCAGCGGCGCATTCTCGTAGAAGCTGGCCTCCCCCGCCACCGCCCGCTCCGCGATCGTCCGTATCTCGTCCCAGATTTCCGCCCAGACGTCCTCGAAGGCGTGGCCGAGGGCGAAGGGATGCTTGTTGCCGAGTATCTCGGCATAGCCGTCATTGTAGAGGAATCTAAGCTCCGGACCCCAGGCGACGAACATCGGGAATTTCGTGGAAAGGACGATCCGGGTGGCCGTCCTCAGAGCCTGCGGCCAGCGCTCCGGCGGCCCGAGCGGCGAATCCGACCAGTCGAACGCGCGCATCCGCTCGCCCATCTCGCCGCCGTCGGCGAGGAAGGAGAGGCTTTCGGGACCGGCCGGGCCTCCGGGCTCATTGGACGCCATCGATACTCCACGCTCGCCCCCCGGTGCGCGCGCCCTGGTAACTAGCCCCCGGGCGCGGCTTGTGGAAGACCCCCGACAGGGTCTATTTCGGCCATGACGAGGAGATGCGCCGATGTTCACCGACATGAGGGACGGCACCGCGAAGGATTGGGCCCATATCGCCGCCGAGCACGGCAAGCACATCAAGAGCGTCGCCGCCCGCCAGATCATGGACTGCCTCGCCCGACTGGAGGCGATCGAGGTCGGCTTCGCCGCCAACCAGCTCACCCATTCGCTGATGGCCGGGACTCTCGCCCGCCGCTCCGGAGCAAGCGACGAGGAGATCGTCGCGGCGCTGTGCCACGATCTCGGCAAGCTCTTCTCGATCCCCAATCACGGCCCGATCGCCGCCGAGATGCTCAAGCCCTACGTGCGCGACGAGATCTACCAGGCGATCTACTGGCACCAGGAATTCCAGGGCCGCTATTATTTCGAGCATCTGGGCAAGGATCCGGAGGGCCGCGAGCGGTTCAAGGGGGAGAGCTGGTACGGCTTCGCCGAGAAGCTGGTCGACGACTGGGACGCGCCCGCTTTCGATCCCGGGTTCGACGTCGACCCGCTGGAGAGCTTCGAGCCCGAGGTGGCGCGGGTGTTCTCGAACCCGAAGGCGATGGTCTGAACTCACGTCGCCCCAGCGAAGGCTGGGGCCCGGGTGGGTGAAGAACGCCCGCGCCCTTCACCCCCTGGGATGCCAGCCTTCGCTGGCATGAAGGTTTTGCGGGAACCGCCTCTCTGCCACGAGGTTACGGCCCGCTATGGCAATCCAACCGATAAGCTGGCCCGCGCTCAAGGACTGGAAGGACGTCCTCGTCCGCACCCGGAAGGAAGCGGGAGACGACAATGTCGGGCTGCTCGCCGCCGGAGTCGCCTTCTACGGCTTCCTCGCCTTCGTTCCGCTGCTCGCCTCGGCGGTGCTCACCTACGGGCTCGTCGCGGACCCGCAGTCGGTGGCGGAGCATATCCAGGCTCTGGCGCGGACCCTTCCCCGCGAGGCCGCCTCGATCATCGCCGACCAGCTGCAGGCCATTACCGGCAGCAAGAGCGGCGCCCACGGCCTCGGACTTCTGCTTGCGATCGCGGTCGCCCTCTATGGAGCGAGCAAGGGATCGGCGTCGGTCGTCACGGCGCTCAACATCGCCTATGAGGTCAAGGAGACCCGCGGATTCATCAGGCGCACAGTCCTGGCGCTGCTCATGACCGTGGGGCTGGTCGTGGTGGTCCTGTTCGGCGCCTCCGCCATCTCGGCGCTCGCCTTCATCGAGCACCTCCTCCCCTTCTCCTCGCCGATCGTTCACACGGCCCTCCAGATCCTCCTCTGGGCGGTCGCCGCGGCGGTGGTCGGCCTCGGCCTCGCTTTGGTCTACCGATATGCGCCCAGCCGTCCCGACGCGCCCTGGGCCTGGATCACCCCCGGCTCCGCGGCCGCCACCCTGCTCTGGGTCGCGGCAAGCTTCGGCTTCGGCCTCTACGTCTCCAATTTCGGCAATTACAACGCGACCTACGGCTCATTGGGTGGAGTGGTGGTCTTCCTGACCTGGCTGTATTTGAGCGCCTATATCGTGCTGATGGGGGGCGAGTTGAACTCGGAGCTGGAGCGCCAGCAGGCGAAGGAGGCCGGGTTGCCGGCGAAGCCTGCGGCGGCGGCCGGTGGGGAAACGGTCGAGCCGCCAAGCAGGGATGCGGACTCGAAGCCCGATCCGGACCGAATCAGCTGGCCGATCGCGGCGCTGGGGTTCGTGCTGACTCGGAAAGGCCGTCGCTAGATAAATCCTCCCCAGGATTTCCTGGGGAGGGGGACCAGGCGAAGCCTGGTG
>DASVUW010000460.1:0-10825 GCA_036386845.1 Allosphingosinicella sp.
CGACGCGGCCCGGCGGATCCTTACAGCTTCCGGTCAGGACCTGACGTCACTCTCCGCGGCGGCCAAACGGCAGGGCTTCAAGGCGGTGCCGCTCAGGACCCGTGCTTCGATCGGGCTGACCAACCAGATCAAGAAGCAGGCTTCGAGGAACGTGATCGGGATCCTTCCCGGCTCCAAACGCCCCGATGAATATGTCATCTACACCGCCCACTGGGATCATCTCGGCCGCTGCGACGCCGATGCGAGCGGGGACGACATTTGCAACGGTGCGCTGGACAACGCGACCGGCACGGCCGGCCTGATCGCGCTTGCCGAAGCCCATGCCAAAAAGGGCAATCCCGAGCGCTCTTTGGTCTTCCTCGCGGTGACCGCCGAGGAATCGGGTCTTCTCGGCTCCAGATATTATGCCGAAAACCCGGTCTATCCGCTTGCGGCCACGGTCGGGGGGGTCAACATGGACGGCCTCAACGTGATGGGGAACACGCGCGACTTCGTGGTCATCGGCAAGGGCAAGTCGCAGCTCGAAGATTATATGAAGCGCGCGACCGATCGCTACGGGCTGACGGTGAAGAACGAGCCCTCGCCACAGGCGGGCTATTATTACCGCTCGGACCATTTCAGCCTGGCCAGGCAAGGCGTGCCCATGCTTTACGCCGAAGGCGGCGAAGACCTGGTCGACGGCGGTCTCGAAGCCGGCCGAGCCGCCGCCGAGGATTACCGGAAAAACCGGTACCACCAGCCCAGCGACGAATATGACCCGAAGTGGAACTGGGCTGGCGCGATCCGCGACCTTGAAATCTACTGGATGATCGGCCGCGAGCTCGCCGATTCGATGGACTGGCCGAACTGGAATCCCGGCGACGAATTCCGAGCGATCCGCGACAAGAGCCGCGGCAATGCCGGGCCGATTATGCGATGACGGCACGCCAGCCGCCCGAATGGGCGGAGCATGAGTGGGTGTGGATCGGATTCCCGAGCCACGCCGACCTATGGGAGGACGATCTCGAGCCGGCCAGGCTCGAGGTGGCCGCCTTTGCGGCGGCGGTCCATGCCGGCGGATCGGGCGAGGAGGTTCGCCTCGTCGCTGCCGACCCCGCTTCGGCCCGGGCCGCCCGCGAGCTGGCCCCGTTCGCGACCGTGATCCAGGAGCCGTTCGGCGACATCTGGCTCCGCGATACCGGGCCGATCATCGTCAAAAGCGGCGGGGCGCGGAAATCCCGAAGCTTTCGCTTCAACGGCTGGGGCGGCAAATATGAGCTGGAGGGCGACCATTCGATCGGACCGCGGCTGGCGGAGGGAGCAGGCCTGGAGGCCGTCCGCCACGACTGGGTGCTCGAGGGCGGAGCGATCGACGTCGACGGCACCGGGCTCGCCGTGACGACGGAGCAATGCCTGCTCAATCCGAACCGCAATCCCGGAATGAGCCGCGAGGAGGTCCAGGCGCGGCTTCGCGAGGACCTGGGGATCGAGCGGCTTCTTTGGCTCGGCGAGGGGCTTCTCAACGACCATACAGACGGCCATGTCGACAATCTTGCGCGCTTCGTGGCCGAAGGGACGTTGGCCATTCCCGAGCCTGCCGGTGGTGACGACCCGAATGCCGCCGTCTACCGCGACGCCCGCGCCCGTGCCCAAGGCTTCGGGCTGAAGGTGGAGCCCCTGCCCTCGCCCGGCCGGATCGAGCGCGACGGCGAGATCGTCCCCGCCTCCTACATGAATTTCTACATCGGCAACGCCGCTGTGGTCGTGCCGCTCTATGGAGCGCCGAACGACGAGGCGGCAGTGGCGGCGGTCGGCCGGCTGTTTCCGGGCCGGCGCGCCGTCGGCATTCAGGCGCCGCATGCCCTGACCGGAGGCGGAAGCTTCCACTGCATCAGCCAGCAGATGCCGCGATGATCCGTCGCCCCAGCGGAGGCTGGGGCCCCAGGGGGTGAGAGGCGCCGAGCTTTTCACCCGCCGGGATGCCAGCCTTCGCTGGCATGACGCCTGCATCCTGCTAACGGAGTCGAGATGACCAGCCTCACCGTCGCCGCCCTCCAGCTCGCCTTCTCCGACAGGGCCGATGAGAATATCGCCGCCGTCTCCGATCTGGTCCGCGAGGCGGCGGGGCGCGGCGCTAAGCTGATCCTCCCGCCCGAATTATTCGAGGGCCATTATTTCTGCCGGACCCAGGACGAGGACCATTTCGGCCGGGCTCTCCCGGCGTCCGATCATCCGGCCGTCCTGGCGATGCGGAAGCTCGCGGCCGAGCTCGAAGTGTTCATCCCAACCAGCTTCTTCGAAGCCGAGGGGCACCACCATTACAACAGCCTGGCCATGATCGACGAGAAGGGCTCGGTGATGGGCGTCTACCGGAAGAGCCACATCCCCGACGGACCGGGCTATTCCGAGAAATTCTACTTCCGCCCCGGCAATACCGGCTTCAAGACCTACAGGACCCGCTACGGCACGGTCGGGCCCGCCGTCTGCTGGGACCAATGGTATCCGGAAACGGCCCGCGCCCTGATGCTGGATGGGGCCGAGATCCTGCTCTTCCCGACGGCGATCGGCGCCGAGCCGCACGATCCGGACCTCGACACCAGCCGGATGTGGAGGCGGGCGATGATCGGCCACGCGGTCTCGAACGTCGTGCCCGTGGTCGCCGCCAACCGGATCGGGACCGAGCACGGCCAGCGCTTCTACGGCCACAGCTTCATCTGCGACGAGCGCGGCGACATCCTGGCGGAATTCGGGGACAGGGAGACGGGCGTCCTCAGCGCCGAGCTGGATCTTGAGCAGGCGAAGAAGCACCGGGCCGCCTTCGGCTTCTTCCGCGACCGCCGGCCGGATCTGTATCGCCGACTGGCTGAGGATATTTAAACGTCGCCCCAGCGAAGGCTGGGGCCACGGCGGGTGAAAAGCTCCGCGGCCTTCACCCCCTGGGGCCCCAGCCTTCGGTGGGGCGACGATTATCTCACCTTCAGCGCCCTCGCAAAAACAGCCTCGAACATGGCCCGGGTCAGCCGGTTGGTGTTCTGGTTGTAGCGCGAGCAATGGTAGCTATCGATGAGCAGCCGGCCGTCCGGAAGGCGGTGCTCCGCCAGGTGGCCGAAACGGTAGGCGGAGAGTTTGCCGCCGACCGCGCGGACCGCCGCATTGTGGGCGATCTGGCCAAGGGCGACCATTACCCTGACCCTGGGCAACGCCGCGAGCGACGGCTTGAAATAGGTGCGGGTGCAGGTCGCTATCTCGTCGGGCGTCGGCTTGTTCTGCGGCGGCACGCACTTGACCGAGTTGACGATGGCGACTCCGGCAAGCTGCAACCCGTCGTCGGGACGCTCCTCGTAGCGCCCCACGGCCAGCCCGAATTTGAGCAGGGTCTCGTAGAGGAGCAGGCCCGCGAAATCCCCGGTGAAGGGGCGCCCGGTGCGGTTCGCCCCTTGCTTGCCCGGGGCGAGGCCGCAAATGGCCAGCCAGGCCTCCGGATCCCCGAAATGAGGGACGGGGGAATTCCACCAGTCCGGATGCTCCTCGCGCAGCGCCTCGCGGAAGCCGACGAGGCGGGGGCACAGTGGACAGTCGCGCGGGGCCTCGAGCCCGGGGACCGGAGAGATGGCAAGGGACATCGCCAGCGTCTAGGACCGGGGCGATGGCCCTGACAAGCTATGCGATCGCCCTCGGCTCCAACCGGCGGGGCCGTCACGGTTCGCCGGCGCGGACCGTTCGAGCCGCGGCCGCGGCGATCGGGGCGAAGCGCATGTCGAAGGTGCGGCTGACTCCGGCCTTGGGGCCCGCCGGCCGCGGGTTCGCCAATGCCGTCGTCCTGGTCGAGAGCGACCTCGAGCCCCCTGCCCTGCTCGCCCGGCTCAAGCAGGTCGAGTGCGACTTCGGCCGCCGCGGGGGCCGGCGCTGGGGGCCCAGAGTGCTGGATCTCGACATCGTCCTTTGGTCCCATGGGGCCTGGGGCGGCGACGGCCTCATCGTCCCCCATCCGGAATTCCGGCGCCGCCGCTTCGTTCTCGATCCCCTGGCCGAGGTAGCGGCGGAATGGCGCGACCCGATCACCGGAGCGACGGTGAGGCAGCTGCTTTACCGGCTGGGAAGGCGACGAGTCATCCCCTCCCTGGAAGGGAGGGGCTAGGGGTGGGTAGGCGAGCGCAGCGAGACTTATCTGCGTCTGAGTTTCGGCCGGCCTTCGGCCGGACCCACCCCCTGCCCCTCCCTTTCAGGGAGGGGATCAGCGCCGCGTAAGCCCCTTCTCGAACTTGTTCTCCGGGCGGCGTCCCACGAGGAGGCCGCCTTCGAGGCGGGCGCAGAGCGCCGCGTAATAATCGGACAGGAACTCCCGGTCGTTCCCCCATTCTTCGATCCCCGCCTTGTCGCGTATGGCCCGGGCGACTGTGGCGATAGACTCCTCACGGCCGGCGCGAAGCACGTCCTCGAGCGTCTGGAGCTCATAGACGCCGTAGAGATTGAGCGCGGCCTCGGTGAACGTCCTGCCCGAGCGCTCGACTCCCTGGACCAGATCGGCGCCGAGCCGAGCGCCCACCGTCTGGACGACCCACGTGCCGGCGATGAGATCGCCGATCCGGAGCCGGTCCCGGTTGAAGAGCGGGAAGAACAGGAAGATTCCGCTCCACACCAAAGCGAAGATCACGAGGACGGCGTCGGCCGTTCCCTCCGCGGTCTGCTGGGCGAGGAACGATAGAGGCAGGAAGACCTCGATCTCGCGCATCGCGTTGCGGGCGATCACGGCTCCGCCGGTGAGCCGGGCGCCGTCGCGGGCCACGACCCGAAGGCCCATCAGCCTCTTGCCCGGAGTCGCCCCCCTGCCGCCCATCTCGAACAGGGAGAACCAGCCGTTGCGAAGGATGAAGAAGCCGAGCAGCCACAGGATCAATATCCATTCGGCTTTCGATGCCAGCGCCAGGAAGAAGAGGCCGATAGTCATGACGACAAGGATGGTGACGATCATCATCGCGTCGAGCAGGAAGGCTCCGGCCCGGGCGCCGGCCGTGGCGAGCTCGAGCTGGAGATCGACTCCCTCCGGGGTCACGAAGCTGCGCCGCATCGAGGCCGGCCCCCCCGACTTATTACGCATCCGCCGGCCCTTGGCGCCGTTTCCGCGGCATGTAGAAATAGGTCATCCAGCCGGCCAGCATCGCCGCTCCGATGGAATAACGTGAGAAGTCGTCGACGATGGTCTGGCGGCCGATCCCCTCCAGTAGCCCGGCAACCGCAAGCATGAGCACGACCCCGCCCATGGCGAGGGCGGCGGAGCGGCCGGCCCGGACCGCGGATTCGCTCCGGCTGTCCCGCCCCGGAAAGGCGATCGACATTCCGATCCGGATCCCGGCGGCGCCCGCGATGTTGATCGCGAACAATTCGGTGGTGCCATGGATCGCCAGCCAGCCGCCGAGGTTGAAGCCGAGCCCTTTCGCCGCGAAGACCGCGAAGAAGGCGCCGAGCATCAGCCCGTTGTAGAGTATGAGGAGGACCGTCGGGACGGCAAAGGCGAAGCCGAGCGCGAAGGCGAAGATCGCGACCTGGCTGTTATGGGTGAACAGATAGGCCGCGAAGGTCGCCAGCATGTCGTTCTGCCGGTCGTAGAGCGTCCGCCGAAGCGCCTCCGCGCTCGCCGACGGGTCGCGTCCGCCGGCGAGCGATTCAGGGACGATCCCGAAGAACCAGGTCGGATCGCTTCGAACCAGCAGGAAGGCGACCGCGGCGCTTGCCAGTGTGAGGAGGACGCAGACCAGGGTTTCGCGCCACAGGCCCTGCACCGCGTCGGGCCATCCGCGCGCGAAGAAATGGCCGAGCTGCCGCCAGACGGACGTCTGCACTCCGTAGATCTGGAAATAGGCGCGGGTGGTGAGCTGCTCGAGATAGGTGATCAGGCCCCGGTCGAGCGACGTGTCGCGAGCGACGGCGAGCGAGGACAAGGTGGTCCGGTAGAGCAATGGCAAAGCGAGGATATCGTCGTCGGAAAGGGCCCGGATCGAGCGCTTCTCCATCCGGGTCACCAGCCGTTCCAGCCGCTCCCAGTCCGCCTCGTGCGCGGCCCGGAACCGGCTTGCGTTGACCACCACGCTGCGCGTTTCGACGATCGCCGAGGCCGGGCCGCTCACAGCAGGTTCCTCCGCTTGAGGTCGACATAGCCCGCGACGAGCCGCTCGCCGACCCGGTCATATTCGCTCTCGATGACGTGGACTCCGAGATGCTGGAGCCGGGTGAGGGCCAGTCGGCGGTCGCGGATGAGGGCGGCCGCCGTCACCGCCCGGGTGATGTCCTCGGGCCGGTTCGGCATGGCGTCGGCGATCGACTCCAGCTCCTCGTCGCGAAGCACGACGACGAGGAGGAGGTGGGTTTCGACCATTCGCTTGGCCGCCCGCACCATGAAATCGGCCGAGGTGAGATCCGTGAACTCGGTGAACAGGACGATCATCGAGCGCCGGGTGAGGCGGGTGGCGAGGGTCGTCAGGGCGAAGGTGTAATTGGTCTCCTCGCCGCTATAGTCGATGCTCGCGGCGAGGCGCTGAAGCTCTGGAAAGGCCGCGGATCCGGAGATCAGCCCGCTGGCGATCCGGGGCCTGGAGTCGAAGGCGTGGAGAGCGACCCGGTCGCCCAGCTTGAGCGCCACCCAGCCGGTGAGAAGCATCGCCGAGACGGCCCGGTCCACCCGCGGCAGGCCGGCCACCGGCTCGGACATCTGCCGTCCGCCGTCGATCGCGAAGACGATCTGGTTGTTGCGCTCGCTCCGGAACTCCTTGGCGTGGAGCTTTCGGTGCCGCGCCGACTGCTTCCAGTCGATCGCGCGCCGGTCCATTCCGGAGCGATATTCGACCAGGGCGTCGAAATCGGTGCCGTCGCCTCGGTTGATCTGGGCTATCAGGCCCTGCAGCGCATGGCGCTGGAAGACCTGGGCGCCACGCTCCTGGACCGGCCGCACGTCGGGCAGGATCAGGATGTCCGATCCGAGGTCGAAGCGGCGCTGCCGCCAGGCGAAGCCGAGCGGCCCGCGCCAGCGCAGCCAGAGCTGCTCGATCCGCCCGGTCCCGCGCCGCGCCATGGTCAGGGGAAGGGCGGCCGCGCCCCTCCCCTCTTCGAGTGCGATCAGCAGCCGCCCGTCATCCTCCACCTCGATGAGCGCGTTGGTCGACGCTGCGACTTCGGCGACCGCGGGAAGACCGCGGCCCCGCAGGGTCACGGTCGCGACCGCCTCGACGGTTGCGCCGACATAGGCGGAACCCGGGGCTTCGAGCTTCGCCTCGCCGTGACGCGCGGCGCTGAAAGCGTCGCCCGCGGTCAGGAGCAGGACCGCCACCGGCCAGGCAAGGCCCGCATACCAGCGCTCGGGCATGGCCGCGGCCACCACCAGGGCGAACAATATCCCGCCCGCCGCCGCAAGCACCGCCAGGCGAGTCGGATAGATCAACGCGGCGCCTCAATCGCCTCGATGATGTCGGTCACTACGTCCTCGACCACCCGGCCGTTGATCTCAGCGGCCGGAGAGAGGATCAGGCGGTGGCGGAGCAGGGCCGGGGCGAGGGTCTTGACGTCGTCGGGGATGACGAAGTCGCGGCCGTCGATTGCGGCCCTCGCCCGGGCGGCGCCGGCGAGCATCGCGCCCGCGCGCGGGCTCGCGCCGGTCTCGAGGTCGGCGACGTCGCGCGTTCCCCGGATCAGGGCGGCGATATAGTCGATCACCTCGTCGACCAGCTTGACCTCGCCCACCGCGGCCAGAGCGGCGCCGATCGCCGCGGAGTCCGCCTTGCGCTCGACTCCCCATTTCTCGGGCTCCATCGCCGACTGCCGGGCGCCGTGCGTGGCGATGATCCGCCTCTCCTCCACGGCGGAAGGGTAATCGACCGTCTGCTTGAACAGGAACCGATCAAGCTGCGCCTCCGGCAGCGGATAGACGCCCTGCTGCTCGATCGGGTTCTGGGTCGCGACCACCATGAAGCGGTCGGAGAGCTGAAGGCTGTCGCCGTCGATGGTGACGGTGCGCTCCTGCATCGCTTCCAGAAGGGCCGCCTGGGTCTTGGGCGGAGTCCGGTTGATCTCGTCGGCGAGTAGCAGTTCGGTGAAGATGGGCCCACGGGTCAGGGTGAAGGTCGAGGTCTGGAAGTTGAACAGGTTGGCGCCGATGATGTCGCCCGGCATCAGATCGGGCGTGAACTGGATCCGGCCGAACTCGAGGCCCACGGCCCGGGCGAAGCTGTGGGCGATCAGGGTCTTCGCGGTTCCGGGCGGTCCCTCGAGCAGGATATGGCCGCCCGCGAACAGGGCGACGAGCATCAGGTCCACGGTCGCCTCCTGGCCGACCACGGCTTTCCCGACCTCGCCGCGAATCGCCGCTGCCAGTGTCTGTACTTCCTGTGTGCTCACCCTTTTTTCTCCCCTTGCCATCGATGCAGCGCCTGTGCCGCCGCGAGCAACTCTTCGCGGCTCCGAGCCTCCGCCGCCGCCGAAGCGAGGGCCGAGAAGCTTGGCCGCCCGTCGAGCCTGTCGAGATATTCGGTGACCGCATTTTCGCGAAGCTGCGCCGGGACTGCGAACACCATCGCCGCCTTGTCCCGAATCATCTCCGCATATCGCCCCCCCAGCCTCACCTCTCGCCGCGCCTGCCGGACCAGGGCTGCGGCATTGTCGATCAGAGCGGCCTTTCCGAAGGCGATCGCCCGTTGCGAGCGCCGCGGCGGTCCGAAGCGCGAGACCGCCTGAAACCCCGCCAGCAGCAGTGCCGCCGCGAGCGCCAGGGTCACGGCGAGGAACGGCGGATCGAACATCAGCCTCAACGGGCTTCGGGTCTGGCCGAGGCCGTTCAGGGTCACGTCGAACGTGACCGATCCGGCGTCGGTGGAATTGAGGAAATCGAGCATTGCGAGCGCGGCCGCAGCCTGGCGCCGGTCGGCCATTCCGCGGTTGGAGAGCAGGTCGGGATCGGCGAGCAGGTATAAGGGTTGGTCGCCGAACCGGACGAGGACCGCGCGGCCGGCGGGGTCGGTCACGATCGGGACGAGGCGGGGCCCGCCGACCGTCTGCAGCGGCCCCGGAGCCGTGAAGCGAAGCGCCTGCGGGGCATGCCCCGGAATGGTGCGGAGCCGGACGCCGCCGCTGCGGTGGCGCTCGACCCTCAGCGGGTGCGCCGGCGCGAGCACCCGCTGAGGGTCCCAGACCGGCCTCAGGCCCTTGGACCTCACCCACCCCGTCCGGCTGGGGTCCGGCTCGGTATTCCATTTGGGGAGAACGACCAGGGTCGGCCTGGTCGGCCGGGCCGCCAGGACCTCGCTCAGGTCGGTCGACCCATTCTCCGGGGTGAGCACGACAAGGTCCTCGGTATCGAGGAATCCCTCGTCGCGCAGGACCAGCGGGTTGCGGCCCGTCGCCCGGGCGAGCTGGACGATCCCGCTGAAGCCGGTCGCCGCATTGGACAAGGCGTGGGTTCCGCCGTTGCGGCCCGATCGCAGGTTGGGCGCGTAGGCGCCCAGGACGAGCATCCCGACGAAGGCGACGATCCCGATCGCCAGGATCAGGAAGATCGTCCCTGCCCGGAACGTCCCCGGGCCACGGCCTGAGGCCCCCATGGCGATGTCGCTCATCCGCGCCATGTCCCCGGAAGGACAAGGTCCGCATAAGCGGTCCGTGCCGCGGTCCAGTCGCCGGCCTCGACCGGCCGGCCGCCGAACAGGCTGCGCTCGACCAGGCCGGCGATCCGAGCGAACAGGCTTCGCGCCGGCGGCGGCAGGGCCTCCGCCGCGGCCAGCTCGCGGCTGGTCAGAGCGGGACGCACCAGCCTCGGCCGGCGGCGGGCGATATCCTCGATCGAGCGGAAGAGGAGATGGTGCACCGCTTCGGCGTATCGGCCCTCCGCGGCCAGGGCGTCCGCCTCGCGAAGCCATGAGCGTGCCGGCGCGGCCTCCGGTGTCCAGGTCTCTTCCTCCGCCTCCACCGGAATCCGGGCCGGGCGGCGCCGGCGCCAAAGCCGCCATTCGCCCTCGCGCAGGCGCCGATAAATCAGGATCGCGAAGCCGAGGGCGGCGGCGGAAAGGACGGTCCACAGCAGTATCCGCGCATAAGGCGCGTCGGGCATGAAGCTTCCGATCCACTGGAAGAACCGCCCGACCGGCTCGAAGAAGTCGCTCAACGCCTCCAACGCGTCGCGGAGCCATCTCGGAGGCTCGGGCGGGGGCGGCGCCGGCTGCAGGCTGAACTGGATCGACGAGTCGGCCTTCAGCGCCTCGTGCGCGGCCGCCAACCCGTCGGCGGCCTCCGCCGCGTCCTGCCCCTGCTCCGCGATTGGATCCCTCCCGAGCGCCCACCACGGCGCGCCGGGGCGAGAATTAGACGAAGCCCGCTACCAAGCAACGGCAAAATGCGCTGGACAGGCCGTCGGACGGCAGTCAGTCTCGACGGAGGGCGGGGGGGAAACATCATGGCAACTGCCGCTGCGGACCGAAGCGACCGCGACGTCTCCGTCGGACGCGTTTTCGCTCGTGCCTTCGGCACCATCGGCAGCAATCCTGTGGCGACGCTGGGCATCGCCTTCCTATTCGGAGCCATGCCCTCATTGCTGGTCGCTTACGCCGCGCGGAATATGGGGCCCCAGGCTTACATGACCTTCGGGCCGGCCGCCGCCATAGGAATCGGCGCCTTCTCGGGTCTTGTTGCCATATTGCTGGCGATGATCACCCAGGGCGCCCTCGTGCGCGCGACGGTGGCTTTCAGCGAGGGGCGCAAGTCCAGCCTCGGCGAATCCGCCATGGCGGGGCTCAGGGTCGCGCTGCCGCTCTTCCTCTTCGGGCTGTTGAGCGCCGTCGGGATCGCCCTAGGCTTCCTGCTCCTGGTC
>DASVUW010000461.1:0-3325 GCA_036386845.1 Allosphingosinicella sp.
ACCCGTCGATCCCGACCGAGGTCAACCTGCCGGTCTATGACGGCCCCGAGCAAAGATACTGCCCGGCCGGGGTCTACGAGTTCGTCGAGGAGGGCGGCCGGCACAGGCTCCAGATCAACGCCCAGAATTGCGTCCACTGCAAGACGTGCGACATCAAGGACCCGACGCAGAACATCAACTGGGTCGTCCCCGAAGGCGGAGGAGGGCCTAATTATCCCAACATGTAAAAGGCCCGTCGCCCCAGCGAAGGCTGGGGCCCCAGGGGGTGAAGGGCACCGGCGCGTCGCCCCAGCGGAGGCTGGGGCCCCAGGGGGTGAAGGGCCCCGGCGCGTCGCCCCAGCGGAGGCTGGGGCCCCGGCGGGTGAAGGGCACCGGCGCCTTTCACCCCCCGGGACCCCAGCCTTCGCTGGGGTGACGGTGCGGGCTTTCGCCTGCGTCACCCTCCTCCTCCTCCCCGCCGCCCCGGCCGCCGCAAGCGTCGACGACACTTCCGCGCTCACCGCCTATGTCCGCGCGCGCGCCGCCGACAGCTCCGGCGCGGCCGAGCAGGCGGCCCGCAATTACGGGGCCGCGCTCGCGCTTTCGCCCGGCAACGAGGTGCTCGCGGCCCGAGCCTTGTCGCAGGCCATTGCGGTGGGCGACCGGACGCTGGCTCTGAAGGCGGCCAGGGTGCTCGATTCCGCGGGCAAGCTCGCGCCCGACGGACGCCTTCTGCTCGTCGGCGAGGCCTTCCGGACGAAGCAGTGGAAGCAAGCCGGCCGACAGATCGAGCAATTGGAGCAGGACGAGGTTTTCTCCTTCATGACCCCCTTGCTCCGGGCGTGGCTCGCGCAGGGGAGCGGCAAGGGCAAGCCCCTCACCCTGCTCGACGCCGCGAAGGGCAATGCGCTCGCGGCCACCTACGCTTCCGAGCATCGGCCCCTGCTTCTCATCGCCGGCGGCAAGGCGAAGGAAGGCGCTCTCGCGCTGGCGCCGCTTCTCGAGGACGGATCGATCCGCTCGCAGCGCCTTCGGATCGCCGCGGCGGCGATGCTGGCCCGAAAAGGCGACGGCAAGGAAGCGCTGGAGATCCTGAAGGGCGATTCCGAAGCCCTCGTCGAAGCCCGGCGTCGGATCGGGGCCGGCAAGCGGCTGGGCGGCGAGATCGTCACGCCCGCGGCCGGGATGGCGGAGCTGGTCGGCCGGATGGCGCTCGATCTGAATGGCCAGGAAGTGCCCCAGCTCGCATTGAGCTTCGCCCGCCTCGCAACCTTCCTCGCACCCGAAAATGCCGAATCCTGGCTGATCGCCGCCGACATGCTCACCGGGCAGGGGCGCCACGAGGCCGCCCTGGCGGCTTTGGCCAGGGTGCCCCGTGACGACGTCTTCGCCGGCAACGCCGCCGATCGCCGGATGACCGTTCTGGTCGAAGCGGACCGCACCGCCGAAGCTCTCGCCGAAGCCCGTCAGGCTGCGGCCGACCGGCCCGCCGAGATCGACAGCTGGACCCGCCTCGGCGACATCCTGAACCAGAGCAAGAGCCACCCGGAAGCGGCGACCGCCTATGGCAAGGCGCTGGATCTCGTCAAAAGCGGATCCGAGACCCGCAATCCGCTTTGGGCGCTGTGGCTGCTTCGGGGCAGCGCTCTGACCCAGGCGGGCGACTGGGCGGGCGGCAAGGCGGCGCTGGAAGAGGCGCGCCGGCTCGCTCCAAACCAGCCGGTGGTGCTCAACTTCCTCGGTTATTCGCAGCTCGAACGGCGCGAGAATCTGGCCGAGGCCGAGAAGATGATCGGCGAGGCGAACCGGCTTCAGCCCGACGACGCGGCGATCACCGATTCGCTTGGCTGGGCCCATTACGTCCGCGGCGACGTCGGCAAGGCGATCGAGTTGCTGGAACGCGCGGCGCAGGGCCAGCCGGCCGACGCTGCGATCGCTGAGCATCTCGGCGACGCCTATTACAGCGCCGGCCGGCGGTTCGAGGCCCGCTACGCGTGGCGCGCGGCGCTTCATCACGCGGAAGGCCCGGCCGCCGACCGGCTCCGCACCAAGATCGACACGGGGCTTCGGCCGGGCCTCACCGCGCCCTGATGCAGGAGACGGCCTATGCGAAGGTCAACTTAGCCCTCCACGTACGGGGCCGGGAGGCGGACGGCTATCACCGGCTCGAGACCGCCTTCGCCTTTGCCGAGGACGGGGACCTCCTGAGCGTCGCCGAGGGCGACGGGATCAGCCTGCGGACAATCGGACCTTTCGCCTACGCCCTGGAGGACGAGGACAATATCGTCCTGACCGCGGCGAAGGCCCTTCGGGATCGGGCCGGTATTACTGCCGGGGCCGCACTGACGCTCGACAAGCGCCTTCCGGTCGCGGCGGGGATTGGCGGCGGCTCGGCCGACGCGGCTGCCGCTCTGAGGCTGCTTTGTCGCTGGTGGCGTCTCGGCGTTTCCGATGAAGCTCTTGCCGCGATCGGCGCCGGGCTCGGCGCCGATGTTCCGGCCTGCTTTTTTTCGCGGACCGCCCGCGGCCAAGGCCGTGGCGATCGCCTGGAATTCACGGACTACGGCGTCAGCGGCGCTCCGCTGCTTCTGGTCAATCCCGGAGCAAAGCTGTCGACGCGCTCCGTTTTCGAGCGATGGGACGGGGTCGATGGAGGGCCGCTCGGCGATCCCGGGCTCGGACATAACGGCCTCGAGGCGCCGGCAACGCGCCTCGTGCCGGAGATTGGAGAAGTCCTGGAGGCCCTGGCCGGGCCGGGAACTGCGAGCCTGGTCCGGATGTCGGGATCGGGTGCGACTTGCTTCGCTTTGTTCGGGCAGGAACGCGATCGGGACGAGGCGAACCGGCAAATCGCGGCGAGCCATCCGCATTGGTGGCGGCTCGCAACCCGCCTCAGGTGACCCGCGAGTCCCTGCGCGGGACACCTCTTACCGTAGTTTAACCATCGTAAGGCGCACTTTTGCGTCGTGGCACGCTCCTTGCTGCTGTAGCGCCGACGAGTCGAAGCGGGGCCCGAGGGGGCTTGGTGGACATTCGCCCATGGTCCCCGCTCCGCCGCGTACGGAGCCGGCGCCATGGACATCTAGAGCCGGCCGCCTCCGACCGGGCGGCCGGCTCTTTTTGTGGCGACAAAACCGCCGTGGCCCGCTTAATCGGGCGATGTTCGTCCTCACTCTCGACGGCGCCGTCGCCCGCCTCCGCCTGGACAGGCCGGAAGCCCGAAACGCCGTTCCAGTTTCGGGTTGGGGACAGCTGTCGAGAGCCTGCACCGAAGCCGCTGCCGGCGGAGCCCGGGTGATAATCCTGAGCGGGAGCCGCCAGGCTTTCTGCGCCGGCGCGGATCTCG
>DASVUW010000462.1:0-6301 GCA_036386845.1 Allosphingosinicella sp.
TCCGGCTCTACCATGAGGCCGGGGTTCCGGAAGATCTCGTCCGCTGCGTTCAGGGCGGTGTCGAGGTCGGCAGGGCGCTCGCCGCCAGCCCCGGCATCGACGGCCTGCTGTTCACCGGCTCGGCCCGGGCGGGCCTGGCGCTACACCGCCAGTTCGCCGATGCGCCGCAGAAGATCCTTGCCCTCGAGATGGGCGGCAACAACCCGCTCGTCGTCTGGGACGCCAGGGACATCCCGGCCGCGGCGGTGATCGCCGTCCAGTCGGCCTTCATGAGTTCCGGCCAGCGCTGCACGGGCGCCCGGCGGCTGATCGTCCAGGAGGGCCATCACGAGCCGCTGCTCGCCGAGATCGCCAAGATCACGGGACGGATCATCGTCGACCATCCGCACGCGACCCCCGCTCCGTTCATGGGCCCGGTGATCGACAACCAGGCGGCGGACCAGCTCCAGGAGGCTTTCCTCGACCTGATGATCAAGGGCGGCCGGGCGATAAGGCGGCTCGACCGGCCCGTCGCCGACAAGCCGTTCCTGACGCCCGCCATCATCGACGTCACCGACGTCGCCGACCGCCCGGACGCGGAGCTGTTCGGGCCGGTGCTCCAGGTCATCCGGGTTCCCGATTTCGACGCGGCCCTCGCGGAGGCCAATGCCACCCGCTACGGCCTCGCCGCGTCCCTGGTCGGCGGAAGCCCGGAGCTCTACGACCGCTTCTGGGCCAATATCCGCGCCGGGGTGATCAACTGGAACAAGCCGACCAACGGGGCGCCGAGCAACGCCCCGTTCGGGGGGCTCGGTTTGTCGGGAAACCACCGCCCGAGCGCCTTCTATGCGGCGGACTACTGCGCCTACCCGGTGACCAGTTCGGAGGCCGAGGCGGCGCGGGCTAGCATCGGGGTCGGGCTGAAGGATCCGTTCGCGGGGTAGCTGACTCCCCATCGAAGATGGGGAGGGGGACCACCCGAAGGGTGGTGGAGGGGTAATTGGCGAGGCCTCGTCGCCTACCCCTCCACCATGCTTCGCATGGTCCCCCTCCCCACGCTTCGCGTGGGGAGGCAAAATTAGTCCACCAGCCTCTGCGTGGCGGAGACATATTCCATCGCCAGCCGCCTCGCCGTCTCCGGCAAATTGGCCGCGGCGGCGTGGCCGCCCTCCATGTTCTCGTAATAATAATAAGGCTGGCCGAGTTCGGCGAGGCGGGCGGCGGCCTTGCGGCCGTGGACCGGGGTGACGCGGTCGTCGGCGGTGCTGCTGTGGATGAAGGGCATCGGATATTTCACGCCTTTGGCCAGCTTCTGGTACGGCGAATAAGCTTCGAGCCAGGCGCGCTGCTCGGGCTTGGCAGGGTCGCCATATTCGCTTTTCCAGGACGCTCCGGAGCCGATCAGATGGTAGCGGAGCATGTCGAAGAGCGGGACCTGGACGATCGCCGCGTTGAACAGCTCCGGCCGCTGGGTGATTGCGGTCCCGACGAGAAGACCGCCCTGGCTTCCGCCGATCACGCCCAGCCGCCGAGGCGAGGTGACCTTGCGGCGGACGAGGTCCTCGGCCACCGCGATATAATCGTCCCAAGTGCGCTGCTTGTTCGCGCCCTGGGCGTCCTGGTGCCATTGGGGTCCGAACTCGCCGCCGCCGCGCAGGTTGGCGACGACATAGGCGTTGCCGGCCTCGAGCCACAGGCGCCCGGTGGTCCCCGAATAGCTGGGCAGCTGCGGGACCTGGAATCCGCCATAGGCATTGAGGAGCGTCGGAGTCGATCCGTCCGGCTTCATGGTCTTCGGCCGGACCAGGAAATAGGGGATTTTGGTCCCGTCGCGCGAAGTCGCCTGGAGCTGCTCCACGACGAGGCCCGAGGCGTCGAACCTCGCCGGAGTCGACTTGATCGTCTCCAGCTTCCTCGCCTCGGCGTCGTAGAACCACAAGGTCGACGGCGTTAGAAAGTCCGCGACCGTGAACATCGCCTGGTCCCCGCTCTCGGACGCCGTGGCAATTCCGATCGTGGCGTTGCGAGGCAGATCGATTTCTTTGGAGCTCCATTTGCCGCCGGCATGATCGTAGGCGAAGGCCCGGCCGCGGACATTGTCGAGCAGGGTGATCAGAAGCCGGCCCTTGGTCGTGGCGACGCTGCTCAGAGTCTGGCGGGGCCCGGGCGCGAAGACGAGGCTCGGCCGGGCGGCGAGCGGATCGCGCTTCCACTCGTCGAGATCGTAGGAAATGAGCGAATCGGTCGCGAACCGCGCTCCGCCCGGGGCCTCCCATGGCTCGCTGAGCTGAACGAGGAGCCGGCCGTCGACGATTCCGGAAAGGCTCGAGCGCTCGGGAAGCTTGAGCTCGACATTGCCGTCGGGCCGGAGCAGCGTGAAGCGCATCTCATGGGCGCCGAGGCTTCGATAGCCGACCAGGCCGTGCGATCGGCCCGCGCTGTCGCGGAGCACGAACACTCCGGCGCCGACGTCGTCCGGCCTGCCGCGATAGACCTCTACGGCCCGGTCGAGGCTCTGGCCGCGGCGAAGGCGCTTTGCGACGAAGGGATAACCCGATTCGGTCATCGTCCCCGCGCCCCAGTCGCGCGCGACGATAATCGAATCCGCGTCTTCCCAGTCCGCGCTCCCCTTGCTCTCGGGCACGGTGAAGCCGCCCTCGACGAAGCGGCGCGTCCGCGTATCGAACTCGCGAATGACGTTGGCGTCGCGGCCGCCGTCGGACAGATAGACGAGGCAGCGCGTCTCTTCGGGGGGAAGGCATTGCATCCCCTTGTATACCCACGACTTGCCGTCCGCCTTGGCGAGCGCGTCGATGTCGAGCACCGGCTCCCAGGCCGGCTCGGCGGTGCGGTAGCTGTCGAGCGTGGTGCGCCGGAGAAGGCCGCGCACGTTGGTCTGGTCCTGCCAGAAATTGTAGAGGCCGTCGGGACGCATCTGGACCATCGGGATGCGGTCCTTCGCCTGGAGTACCTCGAGCGCCCGGTCGTAGAGGCCCTGGTAGCGCGGGTCCGACTGGAAGGCCTTCAACGTCTTCTCGCTCTCGGCCTTGGCCCAGGCGAGCGCCTTCTCGCCGTGGACGTCCTCGAGCCACTCATGGGGGTCGGCCGAAGCCTGAGCCGTTGCCGTTCCAGCAATAGTCGTCATCAAGAGCGCCGCCGCCATCGTTTTGAAAATCAAGGTCATTCGAGTCTCCGAATGGAGTTCGCGCGCACGCTAGGCGGGGCGGGTCGCCGGAACAATGGCCGATCTTGCTCGATCGGGCCCCGCAAACCCCTCTCCCGCTTCTCGCGGGAGAGGGGTAAAGGATATTCGCCTATCCCCGCGCCTCCGGCAGATAGCCTTCGTCGATATAGTCGGAGAATTTGGTGATCTTCGCCTCGAACTTCATCTTCACCTTGCCGGTGGAGCCGTGGCGCTGCTTGGCGACGATCAGCTCGGCGAGGCCGTAGGCGCGGTTCATCTCCTCCTGCCAGGCGGGGAAGTCGGCGTGATCGTCGGCGGGCTGCTTGTTGGCGAGATAATATTCCTCGCGGTAGACGAACCAGACCATGTCGGCGTCCTGCTCGATCGAGCCGGATTCGCGAAGGTCGGAGAGCTGCGGCCTCTTGTCCTCGCGCTGCTCGACGGCCCGGCTGAGCTGCGAGAGGGCGATGACGGGCACGCTGAGCTCCTTGGCGAGCGTCTTGAGGCCCCGGCTGATCTCGGAAATCTCGTTGACCCTATTCTCGTGCCCGCCCTTGCCGGTGCCCTGGAGGAGCTGGAGATAGTCGACGACGACGAGGCCGATTCCGCGCTGGCGCTTCAGGCGCCGGGCCCGGGTGCGGAGCGCGGCGATGGTGAGGCCGGGCGTGTCGTCGATGTAGAGCGGCAGACTCTCGAGGTCCGCGGCGGCGCGGGCGAGGTTGCGAAAATCCTGCTGGCCGATCTTGCCCATTCGAAGATTCTCGGAGCTGATCCCCGATTGCTCGGCGAGGATCCGGGTCGCGAGCTGGTCGGCCGACATTTCGAGGCTGAAGAAGGCGACTCCGGCCCCGGCCGACTTGTCCGGGGCGATCCCGTCCTCGGCCGTGTCGCGGATGAAGCGGCGGGCCGTGTTGAACGCGATGTTGGTGGCGAGCGCGGTCTTGCCCATGCCCGGCCGGCCGGCGAGGATGACGAGGTCCGAATTGTGGAGGCCGCCCGTCTTGGCGTTGAGCGTCTCGAGGCCGGTGGTGAGCCCTGAGAGTCCTCCGCCGGTGTTGAGCGCCTTCTCCGCCATCTGGACGGCCATCCGGGTCGCTTCGGCGAAGGTCTTGACGCTGCCTTCGCCACCGCCTTCCTCGGCGACGCGGTAGAGCGCCGCCTCGGCCGCCTCGATCTGGCCCTTCGGATCGACGTCCTCGCTGGTGTCGAGCGCCTGCTCGACCATCTCCCGGCCGACCCCGATCAGGGCGCGGAGCAACGCCAGCTCGTAGATCTGCTCCGCGAAGTCGCGGGCGCCGATGATCGCGGCCCCGCTCCCGGTGAGCTGGGCGAGATAGGAGGGGCCGCCGAGCTCCTTCATCTCCTCGTCGGCCTCGAACAAAGGCCTGAGCGTCACCGGCGAGGCGATCATGTTGCGGTCGACGAGCTTCAATATCTGCTCGTAGATGCGGGCGTGGAGCGGCTCGTGGAAATGGTCCGGACGCAGCTTGAGCTGGATGTCCTCGGCCAGCCGGTTGTCGATCATCAGGGCGCCCAGAAGCGCCGCCTCCGCCTCCACATTCTGGGGCAAAGCGGTCGATTCGGGCTCCGGCGCACCGGCGAGACGGATGATGTTGTCGGCCATGGGGGCCTTGTCCTCCTTTCCGGGCCGGGGCTCAAGCCAGCAAGTCTGTGGAACTGCTGTGGATAAGCTTTTCGACGTCATTCCGGCGAAGGCCGGAATCCGTGTCGTGTCGACGTTCAGCGTCCCGTACTCCGCCCCTCTCCCGCTTTCCGCGGGAGAGGAGGGGCCCGCCGCGAAGCGGTGGGAGGCGAGGGTCTGTACTTCGGAGTCAGCAAGACCCTCACCTCCCAAGCCTACGGCTTGGGCCCCTCCTCTCCCGCGAAAAGCGGGAGAGGGCTAGCGCGGCCCCGGCCCACCCGAGTTCCGGTTGACGATGACACGATGACCCGCCCCCGCTAAACGCCCCCCAATGGCCGACGCGCGGATCATCGAAATCGAGCTGGACGAGCATACGATCATCCGCCGGAGCGAGGATATCGAGCGGGAGCGCAGGGTCGCCATCTTCGACCTTCTGGAATCGAACAGCTTCAAGCCGGCGGGACGGGAAGGGCCGTTCCGGATCCTTCTCAGGATGGAGGACAACAGCCTCGCCATCGACCTTCGCGACGAGGCGGGCGAATTCCTGGAGACGATTCGGCTCGGCCTCGCCCGCTTCAAGCGGCCGGTGCGGGATTATTTCGCCATCTGCGAGAGCTATTTCAAAACCGTCCGCTCAGAATCGTCCAAGGGCCTGGAGACGATCGACATGGCCCGCCGCGGGCTGCACAACGAGGCGGCGGAGCTTTTGCGGGAGAGCCTCCAGGGCAAGATCGAGATGGACTTCGACACGGCGCGACGGCTCTTCACCCTCATCTGCGTGCTTCACATCAAGTGAGGCTTGCCCCCCTTCGTCATTCCGGCGAAAGCCGGAATCCATGAACGCGGAAGGACCAATTTTGGAGCGGCGGTGTTCATGGATCCCGGATCAAGTCCGGGATGACGGGGGGTGGCGCGACCTATGAGCATCATGTCGGACAAGTGGATCCGGGCCCAGGCGCTGCAGCAAGGCATGATCGAGCCGTTCGAGGACGGGCAGCGCCGCGAGGGGACGATCAGCTACGGCCTCTCGAGCTACGGCTACGACGCCCGGGTCTCGGACGAGTTCAAATTGTTCACCAATGTCGACAACGCCATCGTCGACCCCAAGGACTTCAAGTCGAACAGCTTCGTCGACCGCAAGACCGACGTCTGCATCATCCCGCCCAACAGCTTCGCCCTTGCAAGGACGGTCGAATATTTCCGGGTGCCGCGCGACGTTCTCGTCATCTGCCTCGGCAAGTCGACCTATGCGCGCTGCGGCATCATCGTCAACGTGACTCCGCTGGAGCCCGGCTGGGAAGGCCATGTCACGCTCGAATTCTCGAACACGACTCCGCTCCCGGCCAAGGTCTACGCGAACGAAGGCGCCTGTCAGTTCCTGTTCCTTCAGGGCAACGAGCCCTGCGAGGTGAGCTATGCCGACCGGGCCGGCAAATATATGGGCCAGCGCGGGGTGACGCTGCCCAAGCTGTAGCGGCTCATCGTCATCCCGGCGG